>CAZJYV010000005.1:16178-20420 GCA_964550295.1 uncultured Clostridium sp.
AACCAACCTACACGCACCGAAGAACCCGTCTGAAATAACCGTTGCATTTCAGACGGGTTCTGTTATACTGTTCATTCGGGAAGGGAAGGAGGGTTGGCCAGCACACACGCTGCGGCGACAGCCGCACGCCTCTTTTTGCGGGTCCGCGCGGATCCGGGTTTTTATTTGCGGGCGCTAAGCGCCTGCGGGGCCTGCGGGGGCAACTCCGCAAGTACTTGTATAAAAACATGAGAGTAATAAAAGTAGAATGATGCTGTGTATCCATACAGACAAGTTACTATATAGACTCAAAGAAAACGACCGATGATTGGATAAATAAAATGCGGGATGCCATGCCCAATAATAAATAATACAATACAAGGCGTAATTGTTTCGTTACAGGTACAATTAATTTTTTTGAAAGTGAGAAAAACTATGAAAAAACTGATTGTATTCACCCTTGTACTGGTTTTCCTTATGAGCGGCTGCGCGTCGCTTGTGTCGGATAAGACCGCGGCTGGCGGTAATTATACCGATGAAATGAAGATCCCCTATGTTGAGGACTTGAGCCCGGATGACGGTGCGGACAGCGTCGAGCGCGATGGGGACCATCCGGACAGTCTCTATTTCAACGACCTCGACTTCTATAACCTCGAGTCGAGCGACACGCTCACGATTCTCCACAATTTTAAAACGCAACAGCAAACCACGGAGTGGAGCTGCGGCGTTTCAAGCAGCCTGATGGTGATCAACTGGTACGGAAAGCTTACCGATTTCAGCGAAGAGAAACTCGCCGAGTTCCGTTCCAACGGCACGGCGTGCGAGGCAACCTCCCTGCGACATATCATACAGATGTTCGAAGGCGTCGGCGGGTTCGACCTTTATACCACCTTTGACTGCCAGGATACTGTGTACGAGGTGTTCACCCTCGACTTTATCCAGGCTACTTTAAAGCAAAACACCCCGATCATCATCGGCTGGAACGATTGGGGCGGACATTGGCAGGTCATCATCGGTTATGACACGATGGGTACGGAAACTGCGCAGGATGACGTGATCATCGTTGCTGATCCATACGATACCACCGACCATAACCAGGATGGCTACGGCGTTTACAGCGCGGAGCGGTTCATCTACAACTTCACCTTCTACGACTTCTTCCCCGAGGAAGAGCTGAATGATATGGTGTTTGCGGTCGCCACTCTCTCCGCTGACTAAAACGTAAGCCGATGCTGGCCGGCTGAACGCTTTCCAAGGCGGAACAGGATATCACTTATAAAAATCGCTCGGGCTCATCGATGCGTCCGGGCGATTTTTCTTATACGGCAATCTTTGCTCAAAGCTCTCGCGCTTCATCCAGAAAGGGCAGGATCATGTCCGATGTGCCGACAATCACATGCCCGCAATTTGAAATCAGGCGAATTCGCACGTTCGGCAGCATATTCGATAACCGCCTTGCCGAGCTTTGCGCATCGATGATCGTATCGGCTTCGCCCGCAATCAACAGCATCGGCATCGTCAGGCGGCGCAGTTGATCATCGGTACAGATCGGCAGGTCGCCGCTCATCGGATTGAAGTTCTCGATGATCAAGTTCATAAACGCAAGGGCTTCCGGCGGTATGCCTGCATCGTCCAGAACGTCCTCGCCGAGTTTTTGTATGGAATCCTCGCCTTCTCCGAGGGCTGCGGTTGAGCGGGCGATAAAAGCCGGGCGCGCGGGGGCGATCCCCGAGGGCGCCATCAAAATGAGCATTGCGGCGCGATCCGGACTGCTTGAGGCAAATTGCAAAGCCAACCAACCTCCAAAAGAATGGCCGATCAAGGCTGCCCGGTCGATATGGAGACCATCCAGTACCTCGCCGAGCCACAATGCATGTTCGCCCGAAGACAGGTCGGGGCGGTATTCCGCGCTGTTGCCCGGCTCCCCGATGATATCAAAGGCAAAAACATGGTATTTTTCGGCAAGGGCAAGCATGTCGCCGATCCAGAACGCGCTGTTGCTGCACGATCCGTGCAGCAGAATGACAGCGGAATTTTCCGGGCTGCCCGCCTCCAGCGCAAACGTTTTGCCGTAAGTCGTTTCTACATACCTGCTTGAAACAGGGAATAAACTCAGGATTTGATTATACCGCTCGAGAACCTTGCTTCTTCCCTCTGCGGACCTAAAGATTCGGTTCGTACCCATGCTGCTTATTCCTCCATCATCGCGTTGATGCTGCTCAGGATAACTTCCATGAAGTCCGGCCCGCCCCATAGGGTGATCCGTACTTTCCGCTCGCTTTCGATGAACTGCGCACTCATACTGGAGCTTCCGTATTCGCTTGGCTTTGCGTTGAGCGCGGCGTTAAGCGTGTTGACGATGCGTATCGCTGCATCTTTCGAGATATTCACGATGTCGATCACCGAGGAGATTTGGACACGGCTTTTCCGGGGTGCCTCGCCGAATCCTTCCGAGTCCGTTTTTGCCACTCCTTCCGTGAACAGGCTTAGATCGTGGCCGGAGATCCGCCAGCCCTTGCCGATTTTGGCTGCCCGAAGCTTTCCCTCGCGAATATAGCGCTGGATGGTTTTGGGGTGCATGTGCAGCAATTCGGATACTTGATCGACCGTATAAAAACGCTCGTACATAGTCTTAATAACTCCTTTTAAATCTTTATAAAGCAATTATAAGTAATAATTTGGAATAAATCAAGAGGATTTTGCACTGATTTTTTTCCTGTAGCTCCGATTATTTCTGTCAGCGGATGGAAATATGGAACCAAATGGTATAAAATAATAGTGATATCAGCTCTGATGCAAACGCTTTTTTTAATAAAATATAATTAGTTCGTTAGACCCGATCATTCACTTAACGAGGGAAGGGAGAGCCCCATGACGGATATCTTGTTATCCTTGATCATAATCGCCGTTTGCGGGATGCTTGCAGCGCTTTTCTTCATTCTGTCTCGCCGTAAAAATTTAAAGCGCGAGGAGGACTTGGCGAATTATTGTGCCGCGCGGGCTTATATCCTCACCAGGGAGAACCAGCCGTTGGTGAAGAAGCTCGTCATCTCATACGGTGATTGGAATCTGATTGCCGAAAAGCAGGCGATCGTGAACGATTCGGCATCCGGCTCATCGGCATGGAGAAGGGAAATGAACTGGTTCAGCAACAAGGAGAACGAGCTTAGGCCGAGTTTTGCGCTGCATTGTGCGTCGTCGGTTTCGGGATGGGAAAAACTGCCCGGATGGTTGCAAGCCGCTGCTACGCAGAAGATTATGGATGGAATGGGGTGCGCTGCAACGAACATGCTTCATCCCCGCATCGTACGCGGGCGGGAGAACAGGGCGTATCTCTTGTTCGAACCGGAAGAGAGCAGCGCGCAGGCGGCGGTTGAAAAGTTGATTCCGCTGCTCGATGAGTGGGATGTGAAACTGCCGCTCTATGTCGTATGCTCTGAGCGAGGGGTGCGCTTGCGCGTTCCGGATGGCTTTATCGAGCGCGTAAAAGAAATCGATATGGTCATTCGCATCGGTTTGGCGGCGGAGTAAACGCACCGCGCTTGATAACCCGCGGCGCGCAACAATGAATCAGCAATATTGATGACTCGAAAGGGGATTGTAATATGGGGTCTGTACCAAATCTGTCAATCGTTTTCATGGGGATTTCCGCGCTTGTCGGGCTGGCTTTGCCCATTCTGCTGTTTCTGCTGTTCCGCAAAAAGTACCGTGCAGATGTGCTGCCGTTCTTCATCGGCTGCGCAGTTTTCATCGTGTTCGCGCTGGTTCTGGAAGGCATTTTGAACAGGATCATCCTTTCCTCTGCTGTCGGCAAGACGATTCAGGGCAACATCTGGCTCTACGGTGCATTCGGCGGTTTTATGGCCGGCCTTTTTGAGGAAACGGGGCGATATGTCGCCTTTACGACCGTACTCAAAAAGAAGCGCGGCAACGACCGCAATGCGCTGATGTACGGCGCAGGGCATGGCGGCATCGAGGCGGTCATCCTTTTAACGCTGAGCATGATTTCCAACATCAGTTTAGCGATGATGCTGAATATGGGTATGGCAGATACGATCACCGCGCAGGTGACCGATTCCGCAGCGTTGGCGCAGCTGAACGCTTCGCTCGCTGCGCTGTCTCAAACCGCGCCTGCGCTGTTCCTGGCGGGCGCGGTGGAACGGGTTTCGGCCGTCGTGCTGCATCTGTCCTTCTCGGTGCTTGTTTGGTTCGCGGCAAAGGAAAAGAAGCTTTTCTGGCTCTATCCGCTGGCGTTTGCGCTGC
>CAZJYV010000005.1:20430-23003 GCA_964550295.1 uncultured Clostridium sp.
AAGAAGCATGATGATCCTGAAAGGATTGCCTCTCTGGCGTTTGCGCTGCATGTTGCGGTTGACTTGTTTGCGGTTGTGATGACAAAAGAGATGAGCAACGTTTGGGCGATCGAAGGTGTTCTCCTTGCGATGGCCGGCTGCTGCGCGCTCGTAGGTGTGCTTATTTGGAAAAAACACGCATCGCCTAAGACCCCTGTCAGCAATGGTCAGGAAGAGGCGTAATGCGTCTGTTCCTAACGATATGAATGATGTGAGGTTTAAAATGAAAATCACGGTTCTGACGAGCAGCCCGCGCAGGAATGGTACAACTGCGATTCTCGCTGAGGAATTCATACGCGGCGCACGGGAGGCGGGGCATGATGTGTTCCGATTCGACTCGGCGTTTGAGGATGTTGCGCCCTGCATCGCGTGCGACAAATGCAGGCGGGGGACACGCCGCTGCGTGTATCGGGACGCGATGGATAAGCTCGACCCGGAGCTGATTGCTGCGGACGCGATCGTTTTTGTTACGCCGCTGTATTATTACGGCATGTCCGCGCAGCTGAAGACCGTGATCGACCGCTTCTACGCCACCAACGATCAAATCAGGGGCAAGGCGAAGAAAGCCATTCTGCTCGCAGCCTGTGAGGATGATGCGCCTACGGCGATGGACGCGCTCGTTTCCCACTTTGAGGCACTGACCGGCTACCTCCGGTGGGAGAACGCGGGCGGTGTGCTTGCGTTTAGCTGCGGCGTTCGGGCGGACATCGAGCGGACGGATTATCCGAAACAGGCATATGATTGCGGCCTGAACCTGAAGGCGTGAGCCGGAAGCGCATTCACAGCGCACGTTGACACGAGCCTTGCGGCGCGTGATGCCAAATCATTTAAGGATTGATCGCTTCAAAGGAAGAACGAATATGCAGCAAGCCAGACGCAAATACCCCGCCCTGTGCGCAAACCTGCGGATGATTCAAAATAAGACGCATATCCTTCGGGTACGGCTGGAAGGGTCGGTCTGCAAAAGCGCGGAGCCTGTGCCGTTTGACGGGCTGAGCAAAGCTTTGTTCCGTCCTGCCAAGCAGGTTGAAGCATGGGGCAGGGCGTATGCCTGCATGTGGCTCAAACTCTCGGGCAAGGTGCCGGACGATCTAAAAAAGCCCTGTCTGCTTATTCGCAACACAGGCGAAAGCTTGTTGTACACGCAGAACGGCATCCCGTTTGACGCGGTGACCTCCGTGTGGACGAACGGCGACCTGCCGCAGAGCGCGGGTGCGGCGCGAACGGCGGCGCTGCCCTTCGCTGCGGGGGAACGGTTTACCCTCTACGCAGACTGCGGCTACAATGGATTTATCCCGATGGACTTTTCACAGGGGATGTTTCGCGGCGCGTGGATCGCCGAGCGGAACGAGGGTGCTTTCGCCTATTATTACGACTATCTCGCGCTCTTGCTTCTTGCGGGGGCGACCCGTGATGAAGCGCTGGCAAAAACGCTGGCAGACGCGTTGAAACGCTCCTTCAAAGCATTTGGGACCGGCGACGTCGCCCTTGCGCGTGAGTTGCTCACGCCGCATCTGACTAAGCCTTCGGAAGACGCGTTCGTCTATACGGCAATCGGTCACGGTCACCTCGACCTCGCGTGGCTCTGGCCGATCCGCGAAACCATCCGCAAAGCCGCGCGCACCTATTCCATCGCGCTGCGGAACATCGAACGATATCCATGGTATATCTACGGCACAAGCCAGCCGCAGCAGCTTTTGTGGATGAAGCAGCATTACCCGACCGTGTTCGAGGGCGTGAGGAAGGCCATCGCGTCGGGACGCATCGAACCGCAGGGCGGCTTTTATGCGGAGTGCGACACGAACCTGCCCTCGGGCGAGTCGCTCATTCGCCAGGCGTTGTACGGAAAGCGCGCGTGGCGTGAGGAGTTTGGTCTTGAGGCGCGCATGTGCTGGCTGCCCGACGCGTTCGGCTACAGCGGCAACCTGCCGCAAATCCTTAAAAAGTGCGGCATGGATTATTTTTCCACCATCAAACTTTCTTGGAACAAGGTCAACGTTTTTCCTTATCGCACGTTTTACTGGCAGGGGATCGATGGTAGCCGCGTGCTCGTCCATATGCCGCCGGAAGGGGATTACAACAGTGCGGCTGGCGCGCACAACCTTCTTGCCGGCGTTGCGCGCGATCCGGAAAAGGAATTAAACGCAGCCCTGCTCGTCTACGGCTCCGGGGATGGCGGAGGCGGTCCCGCGGAACGCCATATCGAGCTTGTGCAGAGGGAGCGGAGCCTGTACGGACTGCCTCAAGCGAAGCCGGGCCGTGCGATCGACTTTTTCGATGACCTCGCGCAGCGTGAGATTGCACACAGCTATGCGGGTGAGCTGTATCTGGAAACGCATCAAGGCACGTACACCACACAAGGCAGAACCAAGCATGACAACCGCCTGATGGAACGCCTGCTCCACGAGGCGGAGGCCGCGCTTGCGATGAAAGGCGGGGCGGCAGGTTTCCAACAGGCGCTGGACGATCTCTGGCGTGAGGTGCTCCTGTATCAGTTCCACGACATCATCCCCGGCTCGTCCATCGGCAGGGTT
>CAZJYV010000005.1:23032-25841 GCA_964550295.1 uncultured Clostridium sp.
GGCGCCGCGCTACCGGGCGATGGAAAGCGCACTCAACAGCATCATCGGGGAGGCGCTCGTTTCGGCAAATGCGAAGGAAGCCGTTTCGGTTGCTGTCAATTTAACCGCGTTCGCGCGCGACGAATATGTGAAGCATGAGGGTAAATGGTACCGAGCCGTTGTGCCGCCTTACGCCGCCAAACGCTTGGTGGATGCAGCCGGTCAGACACAGGGGCTTATCGCCGCGAAGGATGTGCTTTCAAACGGCATCCTGACTTTGACCTTTGGGAACGGAGGCGAGATCGTTTCCTGCAAGGATCACAGTGGGCGCGAGTTGTTGGGCGGATATCTCAACCGGCTTATGCTCTATCAGGACCGCTTCGTTTACCCCTTCAACGCATGGGATATCGACCGCAAGTATCATCAACGAAGCGCGCGTCCGCTCCGTGCTGCATCGAGTGAAACGTTCACAGAAGGGCCGCGCGTCGTGCGCCGCAGCGTATACCGCTTCGGCAAATCGAAGGTTGTGCAGGATGTGATCCTTGAGGCGTGCAGCGACACCGTGCGTTTTGAAACCCATGCCGATTGGCATGAAACATTCAAGATGCTCCGCGCGGATTTCCGACCTGCCGATTACGGCGATATGGCGCGTTTTGACATTCAGTTTGGCAGCATTGAGCGCGCGACGACCGAGAAGAACAGTGTTGAAACGGCGCAGTTCGAGGTCTGCGCACACAAATATGCTGCAGTGCAGGGGCAAGAGGGCGGCTTTGCTCTCCTAAACGACTGCAAGTACGGCCACCGTGTCAAAAACGGGCTGCTCAGTTTGAACCTCCTGCGCTCTCCCGTGTTCCCGGACCCGCGTGCGGACAAGGGTGAACATGATTTTATCTACGCGTTCTGCCCGTTTGAGCGGGATGATTTTGGCAAGGCAGTGCGCGAGGGATACCGGCTCAACAATCCGCTGCGCATCGTTGCGGGCGAAGAACAGGGAAGCTTCGTTGCCTGCGACAATCCGCATATCGTCATCGAAACCGTCAAGCGTGCGGAAAACGGAGCGGGGGTCGTCCTGCGTTTATATGAGGCGCTCGGCAAAGCTGCGAGGGCGGGCATATCAACCGCGTTTTCGTTTGATCGGGCGCTATATGCGGATATGCTCGAAAACCCCGAAGGGGAGGCTGACCTCACGGATCTTTGCTTCACGCCTTATGAAGTGAAAACCATCCTGTTGATCGGGGGTGCGGTTTGATGAACGGCAGGGTAATCTCTCCGCGTCTGCAGCGTGTTTCCGTCGTTGCGGCCGGCTTCGGGCAGAACATGGTGCTTACGTTCGTGTCAACCTTCCTGTTGATGTATTTGACGCAGTACGCGGGCATCAGCAGGGGCGGGCTTGTCGCCGTAACGGCGATCATGGCAGCGGGTAAGGTGTTTGACGCGCTCAACGACCCGCTCATGGGAACCATCGTCGATCGGACGCGTACGCGCTGGGGCAAGCTGCGGCCGTATATTCTCTTTTCCGCGCTGCCGGTGGCGTTCTTCTCGGCGATTCTCTTTTGCCTGCCGGATACCGCCGAGGTTGTCAAGCTGTGGTTTTTCGGCGCGTGCTACTTTATGTGGGATATCGCCTATACCATGTGCGATGTGCCGTTTTGGGGTTTGATCGGCGCGGCGTTCACCGAAAAGGAGGAGCGCGCAAAAGCGATTTCCCATGTGCGCGCGTTCGGCGCGATCGCGCTCGGACTCGCCACGCTCGGCGCGCCGTGGCTTGCAAAACTGCTGAGCTTCGCACCGGAAACGACCGGCAGGGGTTGGAGCTTTGCCGCAATCGCGGTTTGTATCGTCGGCATGGGCATGTTCTTGCTCGCTTTTTTCAATACGAAGGAAAAGCATGTGTACGCCTCACAGCAACAGGTCGGACTGAAAACGCTGTTCTCCACGTTTTTTAAAAACAAGCCGCTGTTTTTGGTTTTGCTGGGCTCTATCCTCGGCTTCGGCCGCAACATCATTCAGGTGGGCGGCGCGGTTTTTGTCGTCATCGCTTATGACAACGAAGGGTATTTTACCCTGATCGGCGGCGCGATCATCGCGGGCATGGTGCTCGCTTCGTTCCTCACGCCGCTCTTACTCAGCAAGATCAGGGATAAGCCGCTCATGATCGGCAGCACGCTTTTTGCGGCTGCTGCATACGCGGCAATGTATGCCCTCGGTTTTTCCAATCTGTTCGTCATGATGGGCATGATCTTCCTCACGGGGCTGACGCTCGGCATCTTTTCCGTGGTGCAAACAACCATGATCGCGGACGCCGTGGACGGCATGGAGCGCAAAACCGGTGTGCGCAACGACGGCATCGCTTTTTCAAGCCTGACCTTCGTGTCAAAGCTCATGGGTTCGCTGGCGGTTCTCGTTTTCGGCGCGGCGCTTGCGTATCTTGGTTATGAAAAGGGTGTCGAGATATCGGAGCGCATGAAGGATTCCGTTTATATGACCATTACGCTTGTTCCCGCTCTAAGCTGCCTCGTGAGCGTAGTGCCGTTCGCCTTCTTTCAAATACCTGCGGACGGAACATCGAAATAGGGATTGCATATAAAAAGAGCCTCTGCGTTTGAGCGGGGGCTCTTGATTCATCAAATGGGATGGCGCTAACGGTTCCCGACGATCGTCGTTTCATACGCAAAGCGCATGTCATCCTCAAACCATTGCTTGAAGTTTGTACCCCAGCGGTTGTTGCATAGCAAATACCAGAAGCCGTCCGCGGGATCACCGTACGCGTCGTCTACATCGTACAAATGTCTTCCGCCCACACTGACGAGCGGCGAATCGAAGGCTGACA
>CAZJYV010000006.1:0-18074 GCA_964550295.1 uncultured Clostridium sp.
CCTTCATCGGACTCGTCGGCATGATCGATCCGCCGCGGCCTGAAGCGAAGGACGCCGTGCGCATCTTTAAGCAAGCGTCGGTGAAAACCGTGATGATTACGGGTGACCATCGGGACACCGCCTTTGCCATCGCCAAGGAGCTGGGCATCGCCGAGCGCATCGAGCAATGCATCACAGGCGAGGATCTGGATCGGCTGACCGCGGGAGAGCTTGCCGAGCGCGTGGATAACCTGTACGTTTACGCGCGCGTGTCGCCCGAACACAAGGTGATGATCGTGAACGCCCTGCGTTCCAAGGGCTATATCGTTTCCATGACGGGCGATGGCGTCAACGACGCGCCTTCCCTCAAGAGCGCGGACATCGGCGTCGCCATGGGCATCACGGGGACGGATGTCGCCAAGGGCGCGGCGGACATGGTGCTGACGGATGACAATTTTGCCACCATCGAGAAAGCCATCGAGGAAGGGCGCGGCATTTACGCAAACATCAAAAAGTCCGTGCTGTTCCTGCTGTCCTCCAACTTCGGGGAAATCATCACGATGTTCTTCTCCATCCTCGTGGGGCTTGCCGCGCCGCTGCGGGCGATCCACATTTTGTGGGTGAACCTCATTACGGACTCGCTGCCCGGTCTTGCCCTCGGTGTGGACCGCAACGACACGCGCGACATCATGAAGCTGCCCCCGCGCAATCCGGCGGAAAGCCTGTTTGCCAAAGGCGGATTCGCCCTCACGTTTTTCTACGGCACGCTGATCGCGGTGCTCACGCTGGGCGCGTTCCTCTACGTGCCGGTTCAATCGCTGCACGCGGCGGGGGCGGCAGCCACCCTCGCGGGTATCATCGCCGCGCTTGGGGATGCTTCGCTGCTCGTGCGCGCGCAAACCTTTGCCTTTACGGTGCTGGGCGTATCCCAGCTCTTCCACGCGATCGGGATGCGCAACGTTGACAAGTCCGTGTTCCGCATGAACCATCTGGAGAATAAAACCATGCTTCTCGCGTTCGTGCTCGGCCTTGCGCTGCAAATCGCCGTTACGGAAGTGCCGTTCCTCGTCAGGATGTTTGCGACCACGCAGCTTTCGCTCGCCGAATGGGCGATGCTCGTTGCCGTGGCGAGCGTGCCGCTCTGGGCGCACGAAGTTTTATATCTCGCGCGCAGGCTGGGCGCGAAGCGCGTTTGATCAAACCGCGTTATCCGGTGACTTGCCGCTAAAAGCGCGCGGACTGTAACAAAAAAGGGAGCTGTCGCATCGGGAAAAGCCTGCGACAACTCCTTTTTGATTGAGCGGTGTGCTGTTATGCCCGGTCGTTTACCGTTGCTTCCCCGCAAACCACGAGGTATTCCGCGTAGATGTCCGTTGCTTTGAGCATGTCCTCGAGGGGAAAGCGTTCATCCTCCCTATGCGCGGCGGAGAGCGTGCCGGGGAAGACAGGGCCGAAGCTGACGCAGTTTTTCATCGTGGCGGCGTAGGAAGCACCCCCCGCCACGAGAAATTCCGCCGGATATCCGTATGAACTGTAAACCTCCATCATCTCCTGCAGGAAGGGCAGGCGCGGGTCAACCATCATGGGCGCTGTGATTTCATGGAACGAATAGGTGTAGTCATATGCCGCCGCGTGCCGGGCGAAGGCTTGCTCCAACCGCTCCTTCGTGACGCCAAAGCGCGTGCGGATGTTCACGTTGAGGAACACGCCGTTTTCCTTCAGGCGCAGCACGGTGGGGCTTGCGACCGTGCGGCCGACGAATACGCCCTCATACACATCGCTGCCGTCGTCAAGCGCAAGGCCGGAGGCAAACTCATCCGGAAACATCCGATGGATGAACGAGCCGAACAGAAAGCCCTCGTCCGCCGCCGCCTTGGCAAGCTTGAGGAGGGCGTTGTCCCCTTCCTGCGGCTCGCTCGAATGGACGGCAACGCCCGTGAACACCGTCTGTTCCTTCCCCCGCAGTTGAAGATACGCCTTGCCGGGGATGCTGTTCGGACTTTCTCCCGCGCGCGCCTCCTCCATGTTACCGAGGCGTCCCCTCTCGCGGAACAAAAGGTGGATGTCGCAATAGCCTTTTTCGATGTTGTAGACGGGAAAATTTCCGTCCGGCGAAAAGCCGAAGTCCGGCATGCCGAACGCGGCAAAATAGTTGGCCATATCCGTCCATGCGCCCTCCTCGCTGGTACCCACGATCAGGCGCAGCCTGCGCTTGAGGGGAACGTTCAGCTCCATGATGGATAAGAGCGCGTAGAGGCACATGACGACGGGGCCTTTGTCATCCACGATGCCGCGCCCGTGGAGGAAGCCGTCCTCCGTCAGCACGAGGTCAAAGGGGTCATGCGGCCAGCCTGCGGGGTCGCCGATGTCCACAACATCCACATGCACGAGCACGCCCACGCATTCATCCCCCGCGCCGATCTCGGCAAAGCCCGCGTCCATCCTCTCGGTATAACCCGTGCGCATGCCCAGTTGTTTTGCTTTTTCAATCACAAAACGCAGCGCTTCATCCGTTTTTTCCTTATTGCCCGTGCGGCTTTGGATGGCGACGAGCGCGCGCGTGTCGCGCACGATATCCGCCCGGTGGGATTCGATCTGCCTGTGCAGCGCTTCCCTCGTTACGCTTTTCACCGCTAGACTCCTTTGATAAAATGGCAGGCCACGCTGTGACCGGGTTCAACCTCGATCAGCGCGGGGCATTCCAGCCTGCAAACCTCCTGCGCTGCCGGACAGCGGGTGGCAAACTTGCAGCCCGGTATGTACGACGCGGCGGAGGGAATATCCCCTTTGAGCAGGTTGCGCCCGCCCGTGCGCGCCGCGCCCGGAACGGGCATGATGTCGATGAGCGCCTTCGTATACGGGTGCAGCCCGCGGTTGATGATCGCGTCCGCAGAGCCGATCTCCATCATCTTGCCCAGATACAAAATGGCGATGCGGTCGGATATGAGCCATGCGAGCGACAGGTCGTGCGTGATGAACAAGTATGCAATGCCGCGTTCATCCCTGTGGCGGAGCATCAGCTTGACGATGCCGGTGCGGATGGACGCGTCCAGCATGGAAACCGGCTCGTCCGCAACGACGAACTCCGGCTCCAGGATGAGGGAGCTTGCCAGCGCGACGCGCTGCCGCTGTCCGCCCGAAAGCTCATACGGATAGCGGTAAAAAAACGACTCCGGCGGATGCAGACCCGCCCGTTCCAGCGCGGCTTTGACCTGCTCCTCCCGCTCCTCTGCGGTGGAAATCAGTCCGTTCACCTCAAGGGGTTCGGCTACGATGTCGATGATATACTGGCGCGGATTCAGGCTCTGGTACGGGTCCTGATAGATCATCTGCGCCTTCCTGCGAAAATCGTGCAGCTCGCTGTTCTTCGTGCCGATCACTTCGCCCGCAAAGCGCACTTCGCCTGCCGTCTGCTCCACAAGGCGCAAAATCGCCTTGCCCGTGGTGGTTTTGCCCGAGCCGGATTCGCCCACGAGGGCGAGGATCTCTCCCTTTTGTATGTCAAAGCTCACGCCGTCCACGGCGCGCACGATCTTGTTGGGCGTAAACAGGCCGCCGCGCACGTTGAAGGTCACTTCCAGGTTTTTGACAGAAACGAGGGGCTGGCCGCTCATGCTCTCACCTCCGCTCTGTGGCAGGCGACGCTGTGCGTCGGGGACAGAAAGATCGTTTCCGGCTCCCGCTCGCGGCAGGCGTCGCACGCGATCAGGCAGCGCGGGTGGAAGCGGCAGCCGACCGGCGGGTCGATCAGGTTCGGCGGAAAGCCGTCGATTCCGTCCGGCACTTCCCGTTTGCCGTTGATGTCCGGAAAACAGGCGATCAGCCTTTGCGTGTAGGGGTGCGCCGCATGGCCGAAAATCTCGCGCACCGCGCCGGTTTCCACGATTTTACCCGCGTACATCACAGCGATTTTGTCGCATGTTTCACCCAAAATCGAAAGGTCATGGGTGATGAGGATCAACCCCATGTTCCGCTCGCGGCGGAGCTTTTCGAGCAGCTCCAGGATCTGCGCCTGAATCATCACATCCAGCGCGGTGGTCGGTTCGTCCCCGATGACGAGTTTCGCGTTGCACGCGAGCGCCATCGCGATCATCGCGCGTTGTTTCATCCCGCCCGAGAACTCGTGCGGATAGCGCGAAACGCGGTCCCGCGGGATCTCTACAAGCTCCAGCAGGTCGCCCGCGCGGTTCAGCGCCTCCTTGCGGTCCGCTCCCTCGTGCAGCACGATCGCCTCCGCAATCTGCCAGCCTACGCGCTTGACGGGGTTCATGGCGTTCATCGCGCCCTGAAAGATGATCGAAACATCCTTCCAGCGGTGGGCGCGGATCTCGTCGTCCGTCAGCTTCGTATAATCGATGCCCTCAACCTTGATTGCGCCGCCCGCGATGTATCCCTCTTTGGGCAGCATCCGGCAGATGGAAAGCGCGCTTGTGGTTTTGCCGCAGCCGGATTCCCCCACGATGCCCAGCGACTGCCCGTAGTCCAGGTCAAAATCCACGCCGTCCACGGCGCGCAGGTCGCCCTTGCCCGTTTTGAAGCAGGTCCGCAGGCCGCGCACTTCGAGCAGCTTTTTGCTTTCTTCCATGCGGCTCACCTCTCCTTCAGCCTGGGGTTGAGGATTTCGTCAAAAGCATACCCCATGAGCGTCAGACCAAGCACCACGAGCACCACGCAAACGCCCGCCGGCAGAAAATACCACCACGCGCCTTTTGCGACCGCGCTGGTCGAGTTGGCAAAATAGAGGATCATGCCCCAGCTCGGCTGGCTCGCATCCCCCAAACCGAGGAAGCTCAGCGTGGTTTCCGTGGTGATGGCGCCTGCGGCGGAAAGCACGGTGTTGGCGAACACCACGGGGAACACGTTTGGCAAAATGTGCTTCATCATGATGTGGCCGCTTTTCGCGCCGATGGAAACCGTGCGCTCGACATAGGGCATTTCCTTGACGGAAAGCGTCTGCGCGCGGACGATCCGTGCGCTGCCCGCCCAGCCCGTGAGACCGATGACGAGGATGATGTTGATGAGGCTTGAGCCGAGGATGGCGGCGAGCACCATGCACAGCGGCAGCCACGGAATGCAGAGCATGAAGTCCGTGACGCGCATGAGCAGCACGTCGATCCATTTGCCGAAATAGCCGGAAACCACGCCAACCGCCGTGCCGATCACGATGGAAATCGCCGTCGCCACCGCGGCGACGAGCATCGATACCCTTGCCCCTGCGACAAGAAAATCAAAAAGGTCCCGCCCGAGGTGGTCGGTGCCGAGCCAGTGCGCCGCGCTCGGCGCAAGCCAGCGTTCCGCGCCGGAAGCGCCCGTCGCCCCGATTTCAAAGCGCACCACGCTCTGACCGAAGATCGCCAGCAGCGCGAAAAACAGCACGATCACGCTGCCGACAAACGCGGTTTTGTTGTGATAAACCTGCTTGAAAAAATCCTTTGTATGCAGCCTGCGCATGTGCGCGCGCACGCTGCGGGTTCGTTTGCTTTGGAAGAGGAATGCGAAAAACCGTTTCATATCCGCGCCCCCCTAATTTTTGATGCGCGGGTCGATAAGCCCGTATGCAAGATCGGCGATGAAGTTGGCGAGAATCGTGGAGATCGTCGTGAACAGAAAAATGCCCTGCAGCAGCGTATAGTCGCGGTTGTCGATGGCGGCGTAGGTTAAACTGCCAAGCCCCGGCCACGCGAACATCGTTTCAAGCTGCACCGCCCCCGCGATCACAAAGCCGAGGTTCATGAACACAAGCGTCACCATAGGCAGCATGGCGTTTGGCATGGCGTGCCGCCGGAGCACATAGCTTTCCCTGAAGCCCTTGGCGCGCGCGGTGGTGATGTAGTCCTCGGAAAGCACGTCCATCATGGTGCTGCGCATGGTGACGCAGTATTCGCCCGTCATGCCCAGCCCCATGCAGACGATGGGCAGAACCATGTGATGGGAAACATCCCGTATATACGCCCATGTGGAGGGGAAGATTTTGCCCGTGGTATACATGCCCATCGAGGGAAACCAGGAAAGCTTCGTGCAGAACACGAGGATGAGCATCATGCACAGCCAGAAGGTGGGCATCGAGTAAACCACGAGTGAAAAAGAAAGAAGCCCCGTGTCAACCGCCCGCCCGCGCTTTGCCGCGGCGATGACGCCGAACACCGTGCCAAGAACGATCGCGATGATTTCCGATATGCCCAGCAGCATCACCGTGGGCAGGATGCGGGAGGCGATCACGCTCCACACGCTTTTGCTGTATGTGTAGGAGGTTCCCAGGTCGAGGCGCGCGAGCTTGACGAAGTAACCGACGAACTGCTGCCAAAGCGTGCCGTCCAGCCCGTAATAGGCGGCGAGGTTTTTGAGCGCTTCCGCGCTCGCCTTCGTGGTGCGGTCCAGCCGCGTGATCAGGTCGCCGGGAAGCAGTCTGAAAAGCACGAAATTAAAAATCAGGACGCACAGAATGGTCACAAGCATGTAGAACAGCTTGTTGAGGATCCGTCTTGCCTGCATTGCACATCAATCCTTTGAGCGTTATTTGCAGGGAAGGCATGGCGGGCTTGCGCCCGCCATGCCTGATGCGTGTTTGAATCAGCCGCCGATGTAGGTTAAATGCAGCAGTTGGTAGGGCATGGTCGTGTAGTCCCACAGCAGGCCGTATTCGTTGCCCTGCGGCAGCTGCGAATAGCCCGACCATTTGGCGGCGTTGATCGGCTGCAGATAGTAGAAGTAGCCCAGGATGATCATCGGGCAGTCCTCATAGACGATCTCCTGCATGCGGTTGACGGTTGCGCGGCGCTGCGCGTCATCCTTGGCGTAGAGCTGCTCGTTGAACAGCGCGTCGTATTCCCCGTTAGCGTAACCCGTTTCGTTATAGCCGTTGGCGGCGTACGCCCAGTATCCGTCCTCCCACTGGAACAGGGAAAGCGAGAAGGAAGGGTCGACATACGCGCCCCACTCGACGATATACATATCGTAATCGTACGCGTCGCAGTAATCCCACAGCGTCGCCTGGTCAAAGCCCTGAACCGTCAGCTCGATGCCGGCTTTTCCGCAGGTTTCCTTCACGATGGTGCAGGTGTCCTGATCCTCGGTGTTGTTGGAGTCGTAATACAGGCGGAAGCTGAGCGCTTCGCCGGCGGCGTTGTAGCGCGTGGCGGCGGCGGCTTTGTCCGCGTCGGAATAGGCGGCGCCGGAGGCGTTATAGGTGAAGCCCGCGCTCTCGACCAGGGCGATTGCGCGCTCCACACTGTCTGCGGCGTTGCTGTCGCGATAACCCGCGTATTGTGTGCGAAGGTTGTTGTAATAGCTGTCGTTGGTACTCAAAAGCGAGTCGCCCGCCACGCCCAGCCCGTCGTAGGCCATATCCAAAATGTAATCGCGCGGCGTACACAAGTCGATCGCCTGACGCACTTGCTTGAGTTGGATGAGCTGGTTGGCGCTGGAGCCCGCATCGGGGGCGTTGAGGTTGAAGGAAATGCAGTTGAACCCGTAGTTCATGCTGTACGCATAGTCGAAGGCCGCGTCGTTTTTAATCGCGTCCAGCGCGCTGGCGGTCATGTTCATGCAGGCATCCAGTTCGCCGTTCTGGATGGCGGTGAGCGGCTCGGATACGTTGTATACATACACGAGCGCGTCGATGCCGCTTTTGCCGTTCCAATACGCGTCGTTCCTGACGAGTGTGCAGGAGGTGTCGTCCGCGGCGTACCATTTGAACGGGCCGGTGCCGACCATGTTATCGGCCGAAAGCTCCGCTTCCTGCGCGGCAAATGTCGCTTCGTCATCGGCGGCAAGCCAACTGCCCGCGTCGTCCGTAAAGTACGGTTTCCAGATATGCGCGGGGTAGATCGGGCATGTGGAAAGGTATTCCGTGATGTAGGGATAATCCGAGGCGACCGTGAAGGTGAGCGTCGTATCGTTCACAACCTCGATGGAATCCGGGTCGAGGAACTGTACGTCATAGGAATGCGCGTAGGACCAGTAGTAGGTGGAGTAAAGCGTGAAAGCCACGTCGTTTGCGGTGAAGGCCTCCCCGTCGTGCCACGCTACATCGTCCCGCACGGTCATGGTGTAGGTGCAGGTGCCGTCGTCGTTGACCTGTGTTTCATATCCGGTGCAGAGGTTGTTTGCGAGGTTGTAGTCCGCATCCCTCGTAAAGAGCGTGTCGTAGACGGAGGAAAACACATAGTAGGAGACCGTGTGCGTTCCGTAATAGGGGTTGAGCGAATCCGGTTGATCTCCGAAACCAAAGCGGAAATAAACCGTGTCGTCGTCATTGCTCCCGCATGCCGCCAGGGGCAGCGCAAAAGCGAGAACAAGCAGCAATGCGATGAGAATCCTTGCCGGTTTCATCTTAATCCATCCTTTCAAAGGTTGATTGGAGGTATATTGCTTCCGGCTGTATTTTATAACATTGCGCGCTGAAAATCTACGGATGAGCCGATATTTGTTGTGAATATTCGAAAATGATTTAAATCACGCCGCTCTCCAAAACCGTCAGGCGCTTTTCGTCCGCGTCCATGCGCGCGAAGGCGCCCATGGGCAGGGTAGCGATGTCCTCGGTGTGGCCAAGGGGCAGGCCGTAGAGCACGGGTATACCCAGCTCGCTGAAATAATAATTAAACACATCCTCGATGTCCGTGTCGCTGTAATAGCCCGGATCGAAAAGGCGCGGGTCGCAGTTGTTGCACTCGCCGATGACGATGCCGGCCAGGTCGCGGAATTTTCCCGCGTTGCGCAGGTGCGAAAGACAGTGGTCGATCACCCAAGGTTCGGAATCGACCTCCTCGATGAACAGAATCTTTCCGCGCGTGTCGATCTCATACGGCGTGCCGAGCGTGGCGCACACAAGCGTGAGGTTGCCGCCGATGAGCGCGCCCTCGCATGTTCCGGGCGCGATGGAATACAGCCATTTTTTCTTATCCGCAAGCTCGATGTCCCCGAGCGGTTCCGTGGTGCTGATCGCTTTGAAAAACTGCCTGCGCGTATATTCCGTGAGATCTTCGGAGGTAAAGCGGGTCATCCCCGGCCCGTGGAAGGTCATCACGCCCGCCTTCTTGCAGATGGCCAGATGGATGGACGTAATATCCGAAAAGCCCGTGAAGATCTTTGGGTTTGCGCGGATGGCGTCGTAATCGATGTCGCCGAGGATCTGCGCGCTGCCATATCCCCCCTGAGTCACGAAAACGGCATCGACCCGATCGTTGTAGAACATGTTGTTGAAGTCCTCGATGCGGTTCTCCTCCGATGCGGAAAAGAAGCCTTTCGTTTCGTTCACATGGTCGCCCAGCAGCACGTTGAAGCCCATGGACTCGAGCATTTCCTGCGCGCGCAGCACGTCGCTCCTGTGGAAGGAGGCGCTTGCGGGTGAAATCACGCCGACGGTGTCTCCCTTGTTCAGCTTTTTCGCCTTGATCATGACCGTTGCCCTCCCTTGCCGTTGATTGGACCGCGCTGCCCGTCATCTTCTCCGGGCGGCCCGCAGAATGGGCTGAACCGAAGCAAAACGCCAAAACCGTCGCGCAAAGCGGCAGTTTTTAAGCCTAAGACGATGATTACCTGTTCCGCGTCGCCCTTGCGCGCGCGGCCGATTGCCTGAATGAGGATTTGTTGGGCAAAAATTTCGTCCGCGTATCATCGCGCGGCGGCTTTGCCGTGAAAAATCGAATTGCCCGACAGCGGTAAGCGCCCCCGGCTGATGTATATTATAGCATTATGCAGGGCGAAACGTCAAGAAAGGCGAACGATACGCATGGCGTTCATGCATAAAATCGAAAAAATGCGTATAAAAACACAAAAACACGCCGTTGATCGACATATTGTGCAAAAGGGATCATATGGTATAAACTATATAAAAGAACTCTTTCAACAACGATCATAGACAGGGGGTATCGAAAACCGATGAAACGCTTGATTTGCATGATCATGGCGTGTGCGCTGGTTTTCGCCGCAAGCGTACCGGCTATCGCGTCGGGCCTTACGGCGGACGATGTGCGGCCGATCCTTCAAACCGTCAGCGGCTGCGTCGACCAAACGGATGACATTATCGCAACGGTGCAGGAGATCATCGACTGGCAGATTCAAGGGTCCGAGGCGGAGCTTGCGGCATACAGGGAAGCCCTGAGCAACGGCGAGGATTATGTGAGCGAGGATAATTACGACGAAATATCCGCCAAGGCGGACGAGCTTGACCTGTGTATCAACCGCGTCGTCGCCCTGCGCGCGCAGGTGGATGCGCTCGCCGTCACCGGACTGACGAGCGTGGACGAAACCGTTGCCGCGGCCCGGGTTTATTTCGAATGGCTGGAGAGCGCGCTGCGCGACCTGATGACCATATTCGACTTCTATTTTGCCGAGTATGAATCGAGTTTGGGTCTTTCCGCGTACGACGGTTCCACCTACGCGGATACGTCCGAGGCGATCTCCGACCTGTATTACATCATTCAGGATATGACGGACGCGATGGACGCCATCGATTGCCCGGACTTCATGCAGGAGTGTTTTGACAAATACATCCGCACCACGAGAAAATACCTCTCCGTGCTGGAAACCATGTATACCGCCATTCAGATCGACGACGTGCTGCGTTCCGCCTCGGCCAACTATCTGATCGGCAGGATGCAGATCGAGGTTGCGAATTGCGAGATCGAGCTGACGGAGTTGTTCAACCTGCAGTACGGAAAGGTGCAGTCCCGCCTCAACGGGGATATCGGCACGCTTCGCTCGGAGTTGAAATCAAACTGCGCCGCGCTGCTCGGCGCGCTGTAAGGAGGTAAGAGCATGGCTGTGAGATACTGCGGAAAATGCGGCGTTCAGCTCAAGGATAACGAAACCTTCTGCCCTGTGTGCGGCTCGCCCGCAAACGCCGTCACCACGCCGGGCGCTCCCGCTTCCGACGTTCAGAAGTATACCGATCCCTCCTCCGGGCGCTATATGCCCCCGGGTCAGGTTTATTACACACCCTCCGCGCCGGCCGCGCCTCCCGCTTCCCCGGCGCCCGCGCCCAACGCGTACCAATACAACAACGCGTACGCCCCCGCGCCCGAGCAGAAGCGTCAGGACAAATCCGGCGCGAAAACGGGCTTTCTCATCGCCGGCATAGGGGCAGGTGTCGTCGCGCTCATCGCGGTGATCGCCGTTGCGCTTTCGGGCGGTTTTGAGGGAAAAACGGACACCCCGGGCGGCACCTCTCAATCCGGCGGATTGTTCAGCCGCACGCTGAGCGATGCAAGCCTGCCCGAGGTGACGTATTCCTACCTGACGCGCGAAAAGACGGTTGATGTGGACTTCACCTCCTCCGAAACCATTTACCCCAACCTCTACTCCACGATGGACAGCGTCGTCAACCTCACCGCAACAAGCGAGGGCGGCGTGACGGATGTGATCGTGAAGGTGGAGATACCGGGCTTCACCCAGCCCTTTGAGCAGAAGGTGACGCTCAGCGAGCAGATTACCAAAATCTACATCAAGCCCGCGCTGCTTTCGGGCTATATCGACCTCACCTCCTCCAAGGATGCGCAGATCAACATCTCGGTCGTGGATAACAACACGGGCAAGGTGTATGTGCAGGAAACGCGCAAGGTAGAGCTGATGAGCGTGTATGACTTCGTGCTGTGGGATGATGAGTTCGGCGAATACAGCGACTGCGACCTGCTCGCGTGGCTTACGCCCGAGTCGGAAGGCATCCTCGCTTTGCGCCGCACCGCCATCGACTGGCTTGAAAATTACACCGGCGGTCAGTTCGACTCGCTCGCGGGCTATCAGCTCACCGTCTACGGAGAGGATGAATATTACCTCAACGTCATCTGGCAGATCATCGGCATACAGGCCGCCATGAGCGAGATGGGCATGCGCTACAACATGGGTTCCTTCTCCATGACGGAAGGCTACAACCAGCGCGTGCTGCTGCCGGACGACTGCCTGGTTTCCGGAAGCGGCGTGTGCATTGAAACCGCGATGATCATGGCGAGCGCCATTCAGAGCGCGAACATGCACGCCATGATCATATTGCCGCCGGGTCACGCGCAGGTCGCCATCGAGGATTGGGATGAAAGCGGCGACTATTGGCTGATTGAAACCACCATGCTGCCCTTTGACGAGGACAGCGACTGGGACAGCTTTGTGACCTACTATGATGACGAAGAGTGGCTCTACTACCTCGCCGACCCGTGGGGCGACGGCTCCGGCCCCTGCGTCGTGCTCGACTGCGACATGGCGACGCCGCTGGGATTGACGGGCTTTAGCAACTGACCCCACTGTGTTATAATCATCCCGGGCGCATGCGCCCGGGATTCTTTATGGGAGGGTTTACATGAAAAAAATTCGCCTCGGCCGCACGGAATTGATGGTGACGGACGTTTCCTTCGGAGCGCTGCCCGTGCAGCGCGTTCCGACCGAAGACGCGGTGAAGCTGATCCGCCGCGCCTATGAGGGCGGCATCAATTATTTTGACACAGCCAATATGTATACGGACAGCGAGTATAAGCTCGGCCTCGCCCTTTCGGATGTGCGGCACGACGTTGTGATTTCCACCAAGTCCGGCGGCAGGGACAGGAAAACCGCCGCCGCCCATATCGAAAACAGCCTGCGTCTGCTGAAAACCGACTATATCGATTTGTTCCAGTTCCACAATCCGCCCACCCTCCCCGACCCGGAGGATTCGGATTCCGCCTTCGCTGCGGCGCTCGACGCGAAGGAAAAGGGCTACATCCGCCATATCGGCATCACAAACCACAGGCTCCGCCTGGCGCATGAGGCGATTGCTAGCGGACTTTATGAAACGCTGCAATTTCCCTTCAGCTATATCGGTTCCGAGGAGGAGTTGGCGCTGCCTGCCCTTTGCAGGGAGGCGGACATGGGTTTTATCGCGATGAAAGGCCTTGCGGGCGGATTGCTCAACAACGCCGCCGCCTGCGCTGCCTTTATGCGCCGGTACGACAACGTGGTGCCCATCTGGGGCATCCAGCGCGAGCGGGAGCTTTCGGAATTTCTCGCCCTCGGCGCGCTGGAAGATTTGCCCGTTACGCCGGAGCTTGCGGCGATCATCGACCGGGATCGGGCGGAACTGACCGGCGGCTTCTGCCGGAGCTGCGGGTACTGTCTGCCATGCCCCGCAAAGATCGATATTCCGCAGGCCGCGCGCATGAATTGCCTCATCCGCCGTGCGCCGATGGCGCAGTTCATGACGGAGGACTATTATGCCCTCATGCACAGGATCGACGATTGCACGGGCTGCCGCGCGTGCGCCTCGCGCTGCCCGTACGGACTGGATACGCCAAACCTTCTCAAGACCATGCTCGCCGACTACGACGCGATGTACGCGCAGCACGGCGCACGATAAAGCGCATCCGAGCGGACGCCCACGCGTCCGCCTTTTTTCAAATTGCGCAAAGCCGGAACAGCGGCGGGCGTTTTGCTCTGCTATACTCAACGTGGCGCTGAAAGTGGAGGACAGGATGGAAACCGCTGCGATCTTGCAGGCGATACTCGAGCATATTGACGCACACCTCGGCGAAAACCTTTCCCCGGAAAGGCTCGCGTCGCGCGCGGGTTTCTCCATGTGGCACTTCTGCCGCGTGTTCCGCTGGGCAACGGGTTATTCGCCGATGGAGTATGTTCGGGGCCGCCGGCTCGCATTCGCGGCGCATGCGCTCTGCGGCGCGGCAAGGATCATCGACCTATCGCTCGAATACGGTTTTGAGACCCATTCGGGTTTCAGCAAGGCGTTCCGTCGGCATTTCGGCTGTCCGCCGGAAGTCTACAGGCTGCACGCCGCGTGCCCCCTACCCAAGCCGCCGAGTCTGACGCTGAGCAACCAATACGCAACAGGAGGAATTGTTATGGAACCCAGATTCGTAACCCTGCCCGCAATCAGGATCGCGGGCTATAAGCTGCGCACCACCGCGGAGGGCGGCGAAAACTCGAAGAAGATCCCCGCTTTCTGGAACGCGTACATGGCGGATGGCAGATGCGAGAAGCTGCACGGCGAAGGCTTTATCAAAAGCCATGCGGAACATGGCGCGTGCTTCCCTGCAGACCCTGAAACGGGCGAGTTTGACTACGCCATCGGCGTCGAGGTGAAGGAGGGCGCGAGCGTGCCCGCGGAATACGGCACGTTCGAGATACCCGCCGCCATCTACGCCATGTTTTCCACGCCGCCGTGCAACGGGCAAAATTTCACCGCCGCCATCCAGGGCGTATGGCAGTTTGCCTTCAACGAGTGGTTCCCCAAATCGGGCTGCGAGTATGCGCCCGGCTGCGCGGACTTCGAGCTGTACGACGAGCGCTGCATGACGGAGAACGCCAAGGTGTGCGATATCTACATCCCCGTGGCGAGGAAATAACGGTCTGTTAACGATTGGAGCGTCCGCCGGAGCGGACTATAAGGGCGGCCCTGCGGCCGCCCTGTTCTTTGCATCTATGTCCATATATTCCGAAGGACAATCCTGTTTGCGCGGGGACAACGCGTTTATTGCGCGAGCATTGGCCTGCAAACGGCACCGTCACCCAACGCGAGCCGATACGGGAGCGGCCCCTACACAGCGCGATAGACGATTTTGCCGCCGCAAACCGTCATAAAGACGTTCGCATCCTTCATTTCATCCGCCGGGATTTTGAAAATATCCCGGTCGAGCACAACGAGGTCGGCGAGTTTACCTTCCGTGATCGTACCCTTGATCTCCTCCTCGCAGGATGCGTAGGCCGCCTCCCGCGTGAAACCGGCGACGGCTTCCTCCACGGTGAGCCGCTCGTCCGGATACCAGCCGCCTGCGGGAAAGCCGGAAAGGTCCTTTCTCGTCACGGCATGGAAGATGCCCTGTATCGCGTTGAAACGCTCCACCGGCGCATCGGAACCGAACGCTTCGCGGATGCCGAGCTCGAGCATGGTTTTGAACGCGTAGCTCGTTGCGGCAAGTTCGCCTACGCGCGCGTCGGCGATGTGCAGGTCGTAATCGAGGAAGATCGGCTGCACCAGCGCCATGATGTCGAGCGCCTTCATCCGTTTGAGCAGGGCGCGGTCGGTGATCTGGCAATGGATGATGCCGTGGCGCAGATGCGCGGGCTCGATTTTGCGCGCCTGCTCGAAAGCGTTCAGCGCCATCCCGATCGTCGCATCCCCGATGGCGTGTATGACGCTTGGCATACCGCGCCGCGCGGCCATGCAAACAAGCTCGGTGAGCTGCTCCTGCGTATAGATGGGGATGCCGCGCGTTTCCGGCGCGTCGCAGTACGGCTGCTTGAGATAGGCTGTGCGCGCGCCGAGCGAGCCGTCCCCGATGAGCTTCATCGGCCCGAAGCGCAAACGCAAATCGCCTTGTCCGTAGGCATAGCCCAGCTTGTAAAAACGCTCCAGCGCCGTCCTGTCGCTGAGCCTGCATTGCAGATAAACCCGCAGGGGCAGCCAGTCCTCGTCGAGAAGCGCCCGGTAGGCGAGCAGGGGGATGCAGTCCGCATCCGCGGGAAAATACAGGTCGTCCGCATGGACGGTCGTCAGTCCGCAGCGCACGGCGTCCGCCGCCGCGGCGCGCAGGTATTCTTTGGATTCGGCAAGCGTCGGCTCCCGCATCACGGGACCTGCGAGACCGCATGCATCCTCATAGAGCACGCCGTCCGGCACGCCGTCCGCATCCCGACCCACGCAGCCGCCCGGCATGTCGGGCGTATCGGCAGTGATGCCGCAAAGCTCAAGCGCCTTGGTGTTCAGGCATACGATATGGTAGCAGGTGCGCGTAAAAGCCACAGGCAGATCGCGGCTGATCTGATCCAACTCCTGCCTTTTGGGAAAAGTGTTGTCATCACACCAATGGTCGTTGTTCCAGCCCGCGCCGAGCAGACGGGGGAGATCGGGGTGCTTTTTTAAAAAATCCCTGCCGATTTCAAGCAGCGCCGCCTTGCTTTTTGCCGGAGCGAGCTGCGCCATGAAAAGGCTTGCCCCGTAATGCAGAAAATGCATGTGCGTATCGATGAAACCGGGCAGCATGAGCCGCCCGCCCAGATCGATCAGCTCCGTCTTCGCGCTCCTCATGCCCAAGGCTTCCGCATCCGTGCCGATGAAAGCGATTTTGCCGCTTGAAACGCAAACGGCGCGTGCCTCGCGCCCGTCCATTGTTTGGATTGTGCCGTTGTAAAAGATTTGATCCATCCGTTCCTCCCAAGATCATCCGGCGCGCCAAAACGGACCGCGCGAACGGTCCGTCGGTGCAAAATCATTACTCGCCCAATCTGCCCAGCACGCTGCGATAGCCCGCCGCGCCGTAAACCAGGCAGCGGTTCACGCGGGAGATGGTCGCCGTGGACGCGCCTGTTTTTTCCGCGATGGCGGTGTAGGTCTCACCCTGCCGAAGCTGCCGCGCCACCGCGTAGCGCTGACTCATTGCCTGCAGTTCGCTGATCGTGCACAGATCCTCAAAAAAGCGGTAGCAGTCCTCTTGTGTTTCAAGCGAAAGGACCGCCCGGAACAGCGCGTCCATATCGTCGTCGCGAAGCTTGCTGTCGTACATATGCGCGCCCCCCTTATGTTGAAACTACCCATATCGTACCGCATCAGAGGCCGCCGGTCAAGAAGGCGCGTGTACGCTCGTTTGCCGGATGCTCAAGCACATCCTCGGCGCAGCCCTGCTCCACAATTTCCCCGTCCTCAATGAACACCACGCGGTCCGCAACCATGCGCGCAAAGGTCATCTGGTGGGTCACGACAATCATCGTCATCCCGCTTGCCGCAAGGGTGCGGATGATCTCAAAGATGCCGCGCGTGCTTTCGGGGTCGAGGGAGGAGGTCGGTTCGTCGAAAAACAGCATCTGCGGCTCCATGGCAAGCGCGCGCGCAATGCAAACACGCTGCTTTTCGCCGCCGGAAAGTTGATACGGGTACGCGTCCGCGCGATCGGCAAGCCCGACCAAGGAAAGCAGTTCCAGCGCTTTTTCCTCGGCTTGTGCCTGCGGCTTCTTTTTAACGTGGATTGGCGCGTCCGTCAGATTTTGCAGCACGCTCATGTGCGGAAACAACTCAAAGCTTTGGAACACCATCCCAAAGCGCAGCGTACAGGCCCGCAGCGTTGCGCGCGGGGCGTATTTCGTGCCGGAGCCGGTGTCGCAGGCCGCTTGCTCACCAAGATAGGCGATGCTGCCCCCCTCCGCCCGCTCAAGCAGCGCGGCAATGCGCAGCAGCGTCGATTTGCCCGAGCCGGAGGACCCAATCACTGCGACCACCTCGCCTTCCTCAAGCGTGAGCGAAAGCCCCTTGAGAACGCCGCGTTCGCCGAAGCGCTTCTGGATATTTTCCATTTGAAGAATCGGTTTCATCTGCATCACCTGTAATACGAGAGGCGTTTTTCAAAGCGCCCCATGAGGGATGCGACCGCGAGGTTGAACACATAGTAGAACACCGCCGCCGCCGCGAGGGGCATCATGCTTTTTTCCGCGCTCGCAATCTGCCGGGCGTAGGTGAACATATCCATCACGCCGATGGCAAAGGCAAGGGACGTATCCTTGATGAGGGTGATCGCTTCGTTGGTCATCGGCGGCAGAATGCGTTTGACCACCTGCGGCATGATGATGCGCAAAAACGCCTGCGCTTTCGTATAGCCTAAAACCTGCGCCGCCTCGCGCTGGCCGACGGGGATGCTTTCGATCCCCGCGCGGTAGATCTCCGCGAAGTAAGCCGCGTAGTTGAGTACGAAGGCGATGATCACGGCGTACATCTTATAGGAAAAATCGATTTGGACGCGGAACAAGTACCACGGCCCGAAGTACACCACGAGGATCTGCAGCATCAGCGGCGTACCCCGCATAAAGGAAATGTACGCCGCTGCCGGGAGGCGAAGCGCCCGCCGCCTGCTCAGCCGCGCGAATGCGAGCGGCAGGGCAAGGGGCAGGGCGAACACCATCGTGAACACATAGATCAGCATACTTGTGAGCATGCCGCCGCCCAACTGGGCGAGAACGGTTTGGAAGGTCATGGTCTGTTACTTGCCAAGGACGCAAACGTCATAGCCGAACCATGCGTTTGAAATTTCCGCAAACGTGCCGTCTTCCGCCATTTTCAAAAGCTCCGCTTGCACCTGGTCGCGTAGTTCGGTATTGCCAAGCAGGAAGCCGATGCCGTACTGCTCTGCTTC
>CAZJYV010000006.1:18084-24600 GCA_964550295.1 uncultured Clostridium sp.
TGAAGCTATCCTCACGGCCGATGATCTGATAGCGGGCTGCACCGATGTCCATGCCCACGGCGTCCACTGCGCCGGATTCAAGTTCCATGAAGGCGGTGTTATAGTCCCCGATCTTTTCAAGATTTGCGAAGGAGGCAAGAAGCGCTGCGTTTTCTTCCTTTTCAAGGGCAGCCAGCGCCGCGCTGTCGCTCTGCACGGCGACGACCTTGCCGGCAAGACCTGCCCAGTCGGTGATGCCGCTGTCGTTCTTGACGATGAAAACCTGCGAGTTGTCCATATAAGCGTCCGTCCAGGTATACTGATCCTCGCGGCCGTTCATGGTAAAGCCGTTCCAGATGCAATCGATCGTGCCGGACTCAAGCTCCATGGTCTTCGAGTCCCAGTTGATGGGCACGAGCTTCAGCTCCCAGCCGAGCCGTTCGCAAAGAGCCTTTGCCATGTCGATGTCAAAGCCGGTGTATTCCCCGTCCTCACCCATGTAACCATAGGGCGGGAATTCCGCGTCGAAACCGAGGTTGAGCGTACGGGCGGAATCCGCCTGCTTTGCGCAGCCGCCTGCGAGGCATAAGCCGAGCATAAGGGCGATCAAAAGGGCGAGTGCGGTGCATTTTCTGAGAGTCATGTCATATATCCTCACTTTCAAAAGTATGCGATGGAGGGCGTCCTATTCGACGCTTCGTCATGATAACACGTTAGCACGCTAAAGTAAAGCGGTAAAATAATATATTATTCACCGCTTGCGTCGCCATCGTTTTTGTCGAGGCTTTTTGCAAACGGGCGGCCGCAAAGGGCCGCCCCTACGTTCATGTCAATGCTTGCGCTTCATCTCGCTTTCGCGCCGCTTTTCGCGGCGCTCCTGCTCGGCGCGCAGTTTGAGATAACTGCGGTAGCGCCGCTCGTCGATTTCCCCGCGCGCGAGCGCCGCGCGCACGGCGCAGCCCGGCTCGCACGCGTGCGAGCAGTCCCGGAAGCGGCAGGCGGATGCCAGCGCGTCGATCTCGGAGAAGGCCGAGGCAACGTCGGACTCTTCCAGCGCGAGCGCGCGCATACCCGGTGTATCGATCAGCACGCCGCCCGCAGGCAGCAGCAGCAGCTCGCGGCGCGTGGTGGTGTGGCGTCCCTTTCCATCCGTCCTGACCGCCTGCGTTTGGATGTCCGCGCCCGAAAGCGCGTTGATGAGCGTGGATTTTCCCGCCCCGCTTGCGCCGATGAGCGCCGCGGTGACGCCTTCTTTCAGATAGGCGCGCGCGGGATCAAAGCCGTCCGCGCGGGCGCTTGTGCAAAGGATGGCATCGCACTTCGGCGCGATGGATCGGATCAGGAGCAGCCGCGCTTCGCGGTCTTCGCACAAATCGGCTTTGGTCAACACAATAACCGGCACTGCACCGCCGCAACGAATCGCTCGATCTTCGAGGGGTTGAACGTGCCGTCCAGCGGCATGCACACGAAGCAGTAATCCATGTTCGCGGCGATGAGCTGCGGGTAGGGCTCGCTTCCCGCCGCGACGCGCGCGAGGAAGGTCTTCCGCCCGAGGATCGTTTCGATGCCCCGCTCGGAGAAAAGCACCCAGTCGCCGGCCACGGGGTAAAACGACGGGTCTTCCGCCTTGTTCCGGAATGCTCCGGCGACGCCCAGCGGAATTTCCCCCGCATCGGTTGCCAGCGTGTAGCAAAGCCGCTCCTGACAGATCACGCGGGCGAGGGCGAGTCCCTCTCGCCGGGCTTCGTTAAAATGCGCGTCCGTTGCGCCGTATCGGGTGAGGATGTCTTGATTCAATCGGTTGCCTTTCCGGGCATAAACGCCCAAAATATGGTGGTTTTGGGCATAAAAATGCCCGGGAACCTACGCTCCCGGGCATGCGTCCTATCAAAGAAGGTCTGCTTTTACGCGGCCTTCGCCCGGGAACGTGCAACGATGTAAACACGCAGTTTGTTTTCATTCATCTTAAACATCGCTCCCTTTCCCGGCAAAGTCGGCTTGCTGCCGCATAAAAAAGTATAGCAAAGGATGGTTCCTTCTGTCAAGACATCGTGATATAATAGGGCTTCGGAGGCGAACAATGGAGAATAAAATGAAAAAAAGCAGAAAACTCAAGGTTTGGCACTGGGCGCTGATCGCCGTGGCAGCGGTTCTTTTCGCTGCGGTGATGCGTTACGCCTGGATGTTTTTCATAGACCCCATGAGCGCGTTCGGCGATCAACTCGCAACCCCCACGCCGCAGGCAGCGACCCCGTCGCCCACTGCGGAACCCACCGAGCCGCCCACGCCTGCGCCGACTGCAACGCCGAGCGCCGCGCCCGTCGCGACCCCGACCGAGGCGCCGACCCCCACCCCCACGCCGGAGCCGACCGAGCCGCCCACGCCCGCTCCCACGCCCGAGTCGGAGCTTGACCTGGGCTTTATGAAAAACCGGGTCAACATCCTGATCCTCGGCTGGGACGAAAGCCCCGAGCGCAACGAGGAGGGCAGCGACGTTTACCGCGACGAAACGAACAATTTTCGCAGCGATGTGATCATGCTGCTCACCGTCAACTTCAAGACGGGGCGCGTGGATCTGATTTCCATCCCGCGCGATACGCTGGCGGCCATCTATACGGACGCGGGCAAACCGTACAGCGATACCGCGCACTTCAAAATCAACGCGGCGTTTGCCAAAGGCGGCAGCGTCAACGGCGACGGCTTTGCGTGGGCGATGCAGACTGTGGGCAGGCTGTTCGGCGGGATCCCCATCCAGTATTACGCGGGCGTCAATATGGAAGGGCTCAAGGCCGTGGTGGACGCGATGGGCGGCGTTGATTACGATGTGGATGTGCGCATTGAGCTCAACGGACGCGTGCTTGAAAAAGGGTATCAGCACCTCAACGGGCAGCAGGTGCTCGACTACTGCCGCGCGCGCAAGGGCATATCCACCGATATCGGCCGCACGGACAGGCAGCAGCGGATGCTTTTTGCGATTTTTGATCAGCTCAAGAGCCGCGACCAGCTCGGCAACTTCCTCAACATCTACAACTCCGTCAAAGGGTACATCTATACAAACCTCAACACCGAGCAAATTGCGACGATGGCCAGCTTCGCCATGGGGTTGGAGATGGACGACCTGCACCGCAAAACCCTCGAGGGCGAATATGTCAGCTCCACGCCGTACAGCGGCGCAAGCTTTTACTGCCTCCATAACGACAAGCTCATCGCCTTGCTCGAAAAAGTGTTCGGCGTGACGATCGTTCCCAATCCCAGACAGGATGCGGAATACGTCCTTTCCGACAAGGCAGCCGCCTCCGGGCGCAAGCTGGTCGAAGGCGCACAGTATCTCATGGAGCAGGTGGATGCCGCATACGCGGATACCTTCCTCGGCAGACCGCAAAATGTCAGTTTGGATTACGGTTTGGTGTACAACATGGCGACCAAGCTTGAAACGGCCTGCGCCGCGCGGCCCAACAACGACAAAGACCTGCCCTACGACCGGGCGACGATCGAAAACCTGATTACCCTCACCACGCAGCATATGACGGCGCTTTGCCTGGATATGGGCTACACGCAGCTAACCCTCGATGAAACGAAGCTGCCGCCCGATTTTTATAAATCGTTGCCGAAAAGTTAATATTATTTTTCAGGAGGGTTCACATGCAAGCAGGTCGTAAGGAAGGCCGTTTTTCGGCTTTTCTTAAAAGAAAGGGCGTTGTTTTCAGCGCGAAGCGTTATTTCATCGACGCCATGAGCTACATGGCGCTGGGGCTTTTCGCTTCGCTTCTGATCAGCACCATCCTCGGCACGGTTGCCTCGAAGCTTTCGTGGACATGGCTGGGTGACATCGCGGCGTTCGCAAAATCCGCCACCGGCCCCGCGATGGCGGTGGCCATCGGCTACGCGCTTGGCGCGCCGCCGCTCGTGCTGTTCTCCCTCTGTGCGGTGGGATACGGCGCAAACGAACTTGGGGGTCCGCTCGGCACGCTCTTTTGCGCCATCGTCGCAACAGAGCTGGGCAAGCTCGTTTTCAAGGAAACCAAAGTGGATATCCTTGTGACGCCCACGGTCACCATCGTTTCCGGCCTTCTGTTTGCAAGGCTCATCGGCCCCGGCGTTTCCGCTATTATGGCGGGTTTCGGCGAGATCGTGATGCGCGCGACCGAGCTGCAGCCGTTCTGGATGGGCATCGTTGTGAGCACCGTCGTGGGCATCGTACTGACGCTTCCCATCAGCTCCGCCGCGCTGTGCGCGACGCTCGGCCTTGTGGGCCTTGCGGGCGGGGCGGCAACCGCCGGCTGCTGCGCGCAGATGGTGGGCTTTGCCGTGATGAGCTTCCGCGAAAACCGCTGGGGCGGCATCCTCGCGCAGGGGCTTGGCACGTCCATGCTGCAGATGGGCAACATCGTGCGCAATCCGCGCATATGGATTCCGCCCACAATCGCCGGCATGATCACGGGCCCGATTGCAACCTGCGTGTTCCGGCTGCAAAATGCTGTTCCCATCGCGTCCGGAATGGGGACGAGCGGCCTTGTCGGCCCCATCGGCGTGATGACATGGGAAGGGTTCGGCTCCTGGCAGAGCTGGGTCGGACTCATCCTCGTGTGCTTCGTTCTTCCCGCGGTGCTCACCCCGCTCATCGCGTGGCCTTTGCGAAGGATCGGCTGGATTAAGGACGGCAACCTGAAGTTGGAGCTTTAAGCCGCAGACCGCGGGAGGATTCATTCCGAACGGTTCCGCGGCGTGCGGCGGCGAATTTTTGCAAGGGCGGATCTTCATATCCGCCCTTGTTTTTTCATATCTGTGACGGTGGGTAAATAGATATATACCGTATCCCCGCATAATTGGAAGGAGAACGTTTATGGAATTCGTATTCGCCGATATCAATATGGAAACGCTGGTATGCATGCCTTGCGCGCAGGCGGATGTCGAGGGCGAGCTTCCTCTGCCGGAGGGCCGCCGTGCTTCGGACACAGAGGTGTTGAGCGCGAACGGAACGGTAACCGTTTCCAGGTGCGCGGCTGCGGAAGGCGCGGTGGTCATAGAAGGGCGCGTGCGCGCCGAGCTCGTCTGCCGGGATACGTCGTTTGTCCCGGAGGAAGGGGAGAGCGCTGCGGGCGCGCTGTTCGCGTTCGGCTCGTCCGCGGCGTTCCGTTATGTGATGGAGGCGCCTGGCGTAAAGGAGGGCATGGCGGTTTCCGCGCAGGCGGCGATTTTTGAGATGAGCGTTGAGCAGGGTTCAAGGCTTGCGTTCAGCTCGACCGTCGAGCTGTGCGCGAGCGTCACCTCCGATAAGCCCATCCGCGCGCTCAGCTCCGTCAAAGGCGCTGAAGCGGAATTCAAAAACGTCCGGTACTCATATCTTGCCGAGGGGATGATCGGCAACGAGGAAACGCGCCTGCGTGAGGAGATCGCGGCGCGCGGGGTCAAGCGGGTGTTGTGCGTGTCGGCCGATGTGAGCGTGCGCACCGTCAAGGCGGGAGGGGACACCGCCCTCATCGACGCGACGGGCTTCGTGACCGCGCTCGTTGAAACGGATGCCGGGCGCGTGGAAACGTTTGCCTCGCAGCTGCCCCTTACAATCGAGACCTCGATCGACGAGCGGCCCCGCGGAGATGTCTCCGCTGAAATTTCGGTGCTCAGCGCGGATCTGTACCTGGCCGGCGAGGGGACGCTTTGTTTGGAGATAACCCTCCGCGTCAAGGTTTTTGACATCTGCCCGGGTGAGACGATGCTGCCGGGGGACGCCTATATGCCGGGTGCGGCGCTTGAAAGCGTTTGCGAGAACGCGGATTTGATGCTGCGCGGGGGACATGTGCAGGCGCGCTGCCCTGTGGATGAAAAGCTTGCGCTTCCGGAGGGGATGCCGCAGCCCGTGCGCGTTGTATGGTGCGCGGCGCGCCCCCTTGTGACATCCGCCAGCGCCGATTGCGGCACGCTGCGCGTCGAGGGGATACTCAACGTGCGCGCGGTTTACGAGGCGGCGGACGGCGTCCTCTGCGCATTCGGGACGCAACTGCCCTTCCTGTGCGAAACGGTTTGCCCCGGCTGGTGCTGCGGCGCGCGTGCCACGGCAAAGCTGCTGTGCGCCGGGCTGACGCTTTCCGGCGGCGGCATGGTATTCTCCGCCGCGCTGGAAATCGCGGCGATGCCGTATTGCCCCAAGAGCGCCATCTATGTGACGGGGCTGGAACCCTGCGAGCCGAAGTCGGGTCGCAGGTCGCTGATCCTCTGCTATGCGGGCGCGGGTGAAACGCTCTTTGATGTCGGACGGCGGTACGGGCTTTCCCGCGCGGCGCTCCAGAAAGCGAACCCCAACGCGAAGGAGGAACTTGCGGAGGGGGACCGCCTCGCATTCATCGGAAGGGTGTAAGCGCGCGAAAAAAATTCCCTGCCGGTTTTCCGGCGGGGTTTTTCATGCGTCAAGCACATTGGTTTGAGCCAAAAACAGGGCACATCCATTTCGGGGTGATTGCGGCTATGCGATATGCCGCGGGCCGCACGAATCTGGACTTTGCATAAAGCCTGTGCTAAACTATACATTGGATCGATATA
>CAZJYV010000007.1:0-20328 GCA_964550295.1 uncultured Clostridium sp.
CAAATCTTCATCGATATGCTCGCGCAGTCTTCCGATCTCGTTGAGATCTGTGATGAAACCGCCGCCGATCCGATCCCGGATCAGACTCGTCAGCTCCGGATTGCACAGTCCGAGGAAGCGGCGCTGCGTGATGCCGTTTGTTTTGTTCTGAAAACGCTGGGGGTAAGCGGCGTACCAATCCGCGAAAACATCGTTTTTTAAAATATCGGTATGGATCTTTGCCACGCCGTTGACGTGCGTGGAAACATAAATGGCAAGGCGCGCCATATGGATGGTGTTGTCGCACACGATCTGCATGCGCTGCTTTCTCTCCTCGCTGACGCCGGCTGCGCGAAGCTCCGCGTTGAGCGCGTCGTTGATGCGCATGACGATGCAGGTAAGTTCCGGCACGACGCCGTTAAACAGCTCAACGTTCCATTTTTCAAGCGCTTCCGCCATAATGGTGTGGTTGGTGAAGTTGAATGTGTTGCGCGCAACCTCGAGCGCAGCGTCAAACTCCATGCCCTCGCGCATCATGAGCCGGATCAGTTCCGGTATTGCCACCGCCGGATGCGTGTCGTTGATCTGCAGCGCGCAATGCGCGGCAAAGCCCGCGAGGTCGTTGCCCCGCACGCGTTTATAACGGCGGATGACATCCTGCAGCGTCGCGCTTGAGAGAAAATACTCCTGCTTCAGGCGCAAGACCTTGCCGGCCTGCGTGCTGTCGTTGGGATAAAGCACGCGCGTGATATCCTCAGCCGCGTTTTTGTCGCGGACGGCAAGCGCATATTCCTGATCGTTGAACAGTCGGAAGTCCAGCTCCTCGAGCGGCTCGCTTTGCCAAAGGCGAAGATTGCCGATGTTCTGCGTTCCATAACCGATGATAGGCATGTCGTAGGGAACAGCGAGCACCTTTTCATCGGCAAAGACAACCTCTACGGTTCTATCATCCCTTCTCTTGCTCCACGGGTCACCGTGACGCTGCCAATCGTCCGCTTTTTCCACCTGAAAGCCATCCTCAAACATCTGCTTGAACAGGCCGAACCGATAGCGAAGGCCGTATCCGTCCAGCGGGATGTCATGCGTCGCCGCGCTGTCCAAAAAACAGGCTGCGAGCCTGCCAAGGCCGCCGTTTCCGAGGGCGGCGTCGTCGATTTCCTCCATGCAGCGGATATCCGCGCCGCGTTCGCGTAAAAGCGCAGCCATTTCATCGAATATGCCCAGGCTATATAAATTTGAAAAAACCATCCGCCCCATCAGATACTCGGCGGATATGTAATACGCGCGCCGGACGCTTTCGTGCGCCCTTCGGCTTTCCCGCCACGCGGGCGCAATCTCCATCATAACGGCATGGGCGAGCGCGTTGTGAAGCTGCACCGTAGCCGCCTGATGAAGTTCTATCTGATAAGTGCCTGAAAGCTCCTCTTCCATGCGCTTGATGATCCTGCTGCAGTCCATTTGCTTCATCCTTAAACACCTCTCCCTCGTTCTCGCACGGCATTTATTCTAACATGATTCCTGCCCTTTCGCAATAAAATTCACTTAATCGCTTAAGTTATCATTTTATACGACAAAATGTTCAATAAACCGACTTACTTTATTGTTGACAATTATTATCAATGGTCTCATACTTTTATATGCAATTACAACGTAATTGGAGATGACGGCTTATGGTGACATCGAACATATACACGCAGGCGGGCGTTGAATTCCGCACCCTCTTCCACACTTATAACGCGTGCATGCAGCGCATGCTGAGCAAGTATGGGCTTTATCCCGGGCAACCGCAAATGCTCTTTGCAATCCGGCAGATGGAGAATCCCACGCAGAATGAGCTGGCTGAGGAGTTGAATGTCAGCAAGGCAAGCGCGGGCGTTTCGCTCCATCGGTTGGAGGCCGCGGGCTTTGTCAAGCGCGTGCGCGACAAGAAGGACACCCGCTGCGTGCGCATCACGCTCACGCAGAAAGGGCAGGAATACGCGCGCTGGTGCGACATCGACTTTGAAATGATCTTTACGACGCTGTTGGAGGATTTCAACGGTGACGGGCGCGATCAGGCTATCAACACCATCCGGCGGATGAACAAAAGCCTGAACTCCCTGCGCGAACGACTGGAAAGTTAAATGAAGCAGAAAAGCACCGCGCCGGAAACCGGCGCGGTGCTTATTATGTAAAACAAACCGGCGTTATGACAAACTGATCTCCCCGCAGAGGTCCGTCTGCATGATGCGCCGCACCTCTTCAATATTGGACGTGTGACCCAGCGCATACATCAGCTTTGTCACAGCAGCCTCGGTGGTCATATCCCTCGCGGAGATCACGCCCGCTTCGCGCAGGGGGCCTGAAACCTCGTAAAGATCCGGCGTACTCGCCTCATACAGGCACTGGGATGCAAGCAGGACGGGAATCCCCGCGCCGATGAGTTTGCGGATGCTGACCGCGTGGTCGCGCCTGAAGTTATGCACGCCACCCAGCCCGAACGCCTCGACGACAACACCTTTCGCGCCGCAGTCGATCAGGCACTCGATGGTCGAAGGCATCGCCCCGGGAATCAGCTTGACGAGTGCGATGCGCGGTTCAATCGCATCGAAGAATGTGAAAGCGCCGCGCGTACCGCCGACAGGTGCGATACGTCTGAAAATGTCGCCCTCAAAATCAGCGACATAGGGGTAATTGATCGATTCGAAAGCATGATAACTCATCGTGCGGGTTTTCACGGCGCGGCAGCCTTTGATGAGATGCCTTCCGAAGCAGATATAGATGCCGCCCTCAAGCTGATGAGCCGCCGCGATCGCGTGCGCAAGATTGACCGGGCCATCCGAGTCCGGCGCGCCGATGGGCTTTTGCGCACCCGTCAGGATGACGGGAATCGCGATATTCATCAGCATGAAGGAAAGCATGGATGCCGTATACGCCATGGTATCCGTGCCGTGCGTAATGACGATGCCATCGTAATCCCAGGCGGATTTCAACGTTTTTTCCGCGATGCGGCACCATTCCTCAGGCTGGATGTTCGAGGAATCCATGCTGAACAGGTCGACGCAGTCAACGTTGGAATAATCCCCTCCGAGATAGTCCAATAGATCCTTCGCGCCGAGAGTGGGCGTCAGTCCGGAAGGTCCGGGTGTGCAGGCGATGGTTCCTCCTGTTGTAATCAGGCGTATTTTTTTCGTCATCCGCGCCACCTCTGCGTCAGCTCCTCCACCGCGCGCGCAAAACGGTTGAGCGATTCGGACAGGATATTCCTCGGCAGAGCGATGTTCCAGCGCGTAAAGCCCGATCCACCCATGCCGAACCAGTTGCCATGGGTCAACGCAAGATGGGCTTTGTTGTCGCAGAAATCCTTAAGTTCATCATCCGAAAGACCCAGCGCGCGCAAATCGACCCACGCAAGATAGGTTCCCTCCATGCGGACGCACTCGAGAACGGGCAGCCTTTGCCTGATGAAATGATCCATATATTCGAAGTTGCTCGTAACAGCGGCGTTCATTTCATCCAGCCATGCATCGCATTCGGTGTGCGCGGCGATGGATGCCGCACGGGCAAAGTAATTCAAGCCGAACGCATGGTCCACATCCTGCTGGCGCGCGAGTTTTGCTTTCAGCTCGGCGTTTGGCACGAGGATATCCGAGCAGGAAAGCCCCGCGAGGTTGAAGGATTTGCTCATCGCCGTGCAGACGACGCTGTTTTCCCTTGCAGCCGGGATGTTGAGCATGGATGTGTGAGTATAGCCTTTGAGGATGATATCCGCATGGATTTCATCCGACAGAATCACGACACCGTGTGCCGCGCAGATGCGCGCGAGCCGATTGAGTTCCTGATTCGTCCAAACCCGCCCGACGGGGTTATGCGGGCTTGACAGGATGAACAGCTTGGTTTCATCCTTCGCGCAGAAACTCTCAAACTCTTCAAAATTGATTTCATAGCTTCCGTTTTTATGGACGAGCTGGTTGAAATACGGTTTCCTGCCGTTGGCAAGGATGCCCTCCAGAAAAGGCGCGTACACGGGCGGTTGGATCACCACGGCATCGCCCGGACTGCTCAGGGAGCGGATCGCGATGCCCAACGCGCTGATCACGCCGTTTGTCACAAGCAACCAGCTGCGCTCCGTTTCGCAGGCATGCCTTCTTTGCATAAAACCCTTGAGCGCGTCGAAATACGCATCGTCGGGGAAGGTATAACCGTAAATGCCGTGATCCGCTGCCTTGCGGATCGCTTCCGCCACCGCCGGCGGACAACGAAATTCCATATCGGCAACCGAAAGCGGAACAGCACCTGCTTTTTTCACCGCCGCCGCCCTGCTTTCCCACTTGGCGGAACCCGTGCCCGCGCGGTCTATGAACGTGTCAAAATCATACATGCGCTCAACTTCCTTTCCAGAATCATCCCTATTGTAGCACAACGCGCCTAAAAGACAATAAGCGCATTGCGAAGCCCCGGCTGAATTGCTATAATAGAAATATGTACAAAATCACATCATCCGCCGGAGGTAAAAAGTGAAACTGAATTATAAACGGACCTTTTTCGTGGGCCTCGCGTTTTTTTCCATTTCGGCATTCTGGCAGCTATACGACGGCATCATCCCCCTGATCCTGCGCGATACATATGGATTGAACAATGCTCTGCGCGGCCTCATCATGGGTGCAGACAATCTGCTTGCGCTCTTCCTGCTGCCGCTTTTCGGCGCGCTGTCGGATAAAAAAGGTACGCGCATGCCCTTTATCATCATCGGCACGGCGCTTGCTGTTGTGCTCATGACGCTGATCCCGGTCCTGGAAAACAACTATACGGCGGACACCCACGCGCGCTCGCTGCTGCTCTTTTTCCTGCTGCTGGGCGCCCTGCTTGTATCGATGGGCATCTACCGCTCCCCCGCCGTTGCGCTCATGGCGGATGTTACGCCCAAACCCCTGCGCAGCCAAGGCAACGCAGTCATCAACCTGATGGGCGCGTTTGGCGGCGTATATACGTTGGTTATGGTAAAGGTCGCCGTCAGGGAAAACCCCGCCGGCGGCACCAATTATCTCTACCTTTTTCTCGCGGTCGCCTTGCTGATGGTTGTTGCCATCAGCGTGCTGGCGGGTCTTTTGCGCGAACGAAAGCTCGTGCAGGAGATGAAGGACATCAACTACGGCGTCCCGCCTGAAGAAGATCAAGGCAAGGCCGACATTGTGGACGGCAAGGAAAAACTGCCTGCTCCGGTTCTGAAAAGTCTGCTTTTAATTCTTGCGACGATCGGTCTCTGGTTCCTTGGATATAACGCGGTGACGACGTTTTTCACCAGCTATGCCACGGCCACGTGGTCCGGCGGACTCAGCCACGCCTCCACCTGCCTGATGGTCGCCACAGTCGCGGCGGTTGTTTCCTATCTGCCCATCGGTTACTTGAGCGCGAAAGTCGGCCGCAGAAATATGATTCGCATCGGTCTGGTTGTCGCTTCCGTCTGCTTCGCTTTTGCGACGTTCTACGCGGGCGAGTTCACCTTCGCGCTGTACGGCATGTTTGCACTCATCGGCTTCGCGCAGGCTTCCGTAACGGTCAATACCTTCCCGATGGTATGGGAAATCAGCCGCGTAGGTAACGTGGGTAAATACACGGGGTTCTATTACACGGTTTCCATGGCCGTACAGACCGTAACGCCGTTCATCGTGGGCGTGTTCCTTGATCGCTTCGGCAACATCGCGCTTTTCCCGTACGGCTTCGTGTTCGTGCTGCTGGCGCTCATCCCCATCAGCCTGACCAAGCACGGCGACGTAAAGCCCGTACCGCCGCAAAAAAAGATCGAAGCGTTCGATGTGGACGACTGAGCAATCATTCAATAAACAGGCCTCGCCGGATCGGCGAGGCCTTTGATTTGCGCGTCATCTGTTCAGAACGGTTTTAAGCCTGTCAGCCAGCCTTGCTTTTCCCAATGGGCACGGTCCGTTTTATTCCAGTCGTTCGTCTTCTGCATGCCCGCCATCATGCGAAACATAAAACTGCGCAAAATCGGATTCGGAGATGTTTTCGCCCTTCGCACCGATCGGGTGATCCCGACCGCGATTTTCGCGGCCGCTTTGTTCAGTTTTTGCCTTTTTGCTCCGCTCACGTCATCCCAGTTCATGGCCGCAATGGGGTTTTTATAGGAATAAATATTCTTAACGCCCCAGAAGGTCAAACTGTTCCTCATCGTTTTCGTCGCGTGGTTCAGTCCCATACCGGCTGTCGTCGCGACGGTCAGCCCGACCTTGGCGAACATGTTGGGGTTCGGCCTATGACTCATCCACATATAGCACAGATGATCGATCAGCGCTTTCATCTGGCCGGACACATCCAACCCGTAAATGGGCGAAGCTAAAATGATGAGATCCGCCTCCTCCAACGCTCTGACGATCGGCTGTACGAACTGGGCGTGCGGGCAGGTATTTTCCCCATGATAAAAGCAGGAGAAACAACCGTTGCAGAAGTTCGGCAGATCCCTCGGCAGAAAAAATTCTTTTCGTTCTACCGCTTCGTGTTGTTCAATCGCGTGTACGATTGCATCCATGCAATGCCAGGTGCTGCCATGACGCATGTTTCCGTTGATAACCGCAATCTTCATCTTACTTTTATATCCTTTCCTTTGCCCGTTCCGTAAACGGCATTAAAATGGTCGATATGGCGCAGAAACAGCGCCTTTGCCTCCATGATACTCGCGGGGGCGCTGTCGTACTTGTAAAAAATCAGGAAGATCGGTGAAAAGAACGCAAGCGCCATAACATACGGATCGGTTCTGATGAACAAGCCCTCGTTCATTAGCGCCTCGAACAGTTGCGCCTGATATTCGATGCTTTCATCGAATGAGATCCGCCGGAACAACCGCGCAACATCCTCATTCCTGTACTGCTCTATGGTCAGCATCCGCCGAAGCTTCACGTTGATTTCATCCGTCATGAAATAATCGAACAGAACGCCCGCCATTTCGGCAAACATCCCATTGGTCATATTTCTGTACATTTCAACGGTTCTTTCATCCACGGCGAATTGCCCATCCTCTCCGGTCAGCTTCATCTGACGGAAGATATCATCCCACCGCGCAGTATACTCCTTTATAATCGAATCAAAGATATCCTGCTTGTTCCGGAAATGGTTGTACAGTGAGGATTCCTTGATGCCCACCGCACGCGCGATATCCCGCACGGAAACAGGATCATACCCTTTTTTAGAAAAAAGGCTGAGCGCTTCCTTCAGGATTTTTTCTCTCGTCGTCATAACGGCTCTCCTTCCGTTCATACAGCAAACTAACAACTGTTAGCATCAGTATAACTAACAGTTGTTAGTTTGTCAACAACAAAATAAAAACCGGCGCGGCGCAAAAGGAAGCGCCGGCCGGCAAAGGTTGATCGTTCCGAAAAATCAGTTGCAAAAGTCCGCGGCGATATTGATATAGGCGCGGTAGCTTTGCTCCATCGCCTCAAGCGTGATGTACTCCTCCTTCGAGTGCGCGAATTCCATCCAGCCCGGGCCATAAACCACTACGGGCATCTTCGCGTAATAGGAGATCAACCCCGCGTCCGTCCAGCACGGGCAACCGATCAGTTCCGCTTCGCCGCCCAGCGCCTTTTCGAGACCGCGCTTGACGCACCGGATGAACGGATCATCCGCATCCTGTATGAAGCCCTGATGCACATAACCTTGCTCCATCACGCTAGACTCAAGTATTTTCATGCTGCACTTGAAATCGGGATCTTCCGCTGCGAGATCATCCAATATTGCTTTCAGTTCGCCGCAGCAAGATTCGTAGGTTTCAATCTTTGGCATGAAGCGTCGGTCGAGCTGCACATAGCATTCACCCGCAACGGTCGATAACTGTGTGCCGCCGCGAATCACGCCGATGTTCATCGTGCTCTCCCCGACCAGGGGCAGCTTGCGCTTCTCCAGCTCGGGCGCGATGCGTTCGTTGACAGCGTCGATGAATTTGACTGCCTTAAAGATCGCGTTCACGCCTTCCTTATAGGCCCCGCCATGTACGGTACGTCCTATAAAGTCAAACTGATACCACTCAAGCCCCTTTTGGGTAATGGCGATTTTATTCATACCAAGAGGCTCGCCGACGATCGCCGCATCCGCCCGGATGCCGTCTTCAATCATGTGGATGGTCCCAAGGCTGCCCTCTTCCTCATCGGCAACCGCGCAGTAGAGTACATCGCCTTTGAGCGGTACGCCGCTCCGCTTGATTGCGATGACCGCCGCCATCATAGCGGCAAGCGGGCCTTTCATATCGGAAGTGCCGCGGCCATGGATTTTGCCATCGGCATCCGTCCATGGTTCATAAGCCTTCTCCATGCCGTAGGCAGGCACGGTATCCATATGGCCGTTGAACATCAGGGATTTGCCGCCGCCCGTTCCGCGGAGCGTCGCATATACGTTACACCTGCCGTCGCGCAGCGGAGCGGTGCGGCACTCGATACCTTCCCTGTCAAACACGCCTTTGATATAGGCGCCTACTTCAGCCTCCTGATTCGCAAGGCCGCTGTAAGATGGAATCGACACGAGGTCCGTCATCCACTTGAGGATTTCATCGGGGCGGACGTATTCGCTTATCTGCCTGCTCATATCAAACTCCTTTCCACGATTATCGAAAGAGCGCGGGAACCGACGCATGCATCGGCCCCCGCAATCCTGAACTTATGAGGCCTTCTGAACCGTCAAACGAACATCAGAAGGGCCCGAACTGGATCGCCTGCGCGATAAGCACCATTACCAGACCGATACCGGACTGGATCAGGATGATCTTCCACCAGTATTTCGCCCACTTCACATACGGAATGCTCGCAAGCGCGAGACCCGCCAGAAGCGGTCCGCTGGTCGGGGTATACACGTTGGAAAGCGCGTCGCCGATAACTTCGCACAGCACGGCGGTCTGTCTCGTAATGCCGGTGAGGTCGGAGAGCGGCGCCATGATCGGCATGGTCGCGGTAGCAAGGCCGGAACCCGAGGGGATGATGAAGCTCATCACATTCTGGAAGACATACTGGCCGACGACGGTCAGGTAGCTGGGCAGTTTCTGAACAGCGCCCGCCATGCCATGCAGGATGGTGTGGAGGATCTCGCCATCGTTCATGACGACCAGAATCGCCCGCGCGAAGCCGACGATCAGCGCGCCGCCGACGATGCTCTGCATGCCGATGGTAAGCTGGTCGCAGAACCAGTTGAGGTCTTTGCCATAGATAAAGGCGGTGAGGACGCCCATCACGAGGAAGAGCGCGACGAGTTCTTCAAAATACCAACCGAGCTTAAGCACGCCGTAAAGCATAACGCCGATGGTCAGGAAGAACAGGATCAAAATGAGTTTTCGGCGCAGCGTAAATTCCGGCAGAGACTCGAGATCGACGCGCTGCGATTCATCCCTGTTGAGGTCAAACTCGCGCATCAGGGAGATATCCGGGTCTTTCTTGACGCGAATCGCATAGCGCGTAAGCCAGATTGTCGTTACGGAGGTGAAGGCTACAAAGCAGATTGCATGGAAGCCCAAACCGGAGAACACCGGAACGCCTGCGATGCCCTGCGATACGCCGAGCGTAAACGGGTTGGTGATCGTGCCCGCCCAGCCCGCTGTGCAGCCGCCGAGCACGACGCCCACGCAAAGGAGCGAATCGTAACCCATCGACACAAAGATCGGGATGAAGATCGGAATAAAGCAGAGCATTTCCTCAAAAATACCTGCCGTACTGCCCAGTGCCGCGAAAATGACCGTCAGGATCGGGATGATGAGAATCTGCCGTTTGCCCAGGGCCTTTGTCAAACGACCGATGCCCGCTGTCAGCGCACCCGTTTCATTGAGGATATAGAAGCAGCCGACGACGAGGAAGATATAGAAAATAATGTCGGATGTTTGCTCCATGCCTCTCATGAAAGAGGTCAGGTATTGCATGACCGTGACGTTCTTATCCTCGGCAGATCGTGCTCAGGTGGTCGGGTCGACAACCGCACGGGTTTTTTCGGTTCCGTCGCTCAACACATACGTCACGTCCTTCATGCCGTAGGTGCTGGACGGGATCACGTACGAAAGTACCGCAAAGATGAGCGCAAGGATCATCATTACGGCGAAAGCCTGCGGGAAAACAAACTTTCTTCTTTTCTTGACCGGTGCTGCAGCTTCGTTCACTTGTTTGATCTCCTTCCTGATATTGACTTATTCGTGCCTTTGCGCTCCTGCAAAGCGCAAGGGCAAGTATTACTTCTTTTTTCTGCTGCGCGGCGACTTTGCGCGGAGAACCGGCGCGCCATCCCCGCCCTTGCGCCGTTGACGTCCTTCTCCTTCTTCAGGGTCGTCGTCATCGCGCGCATCCAAATCCGGCTGCGCTGACCGCTCCTGCACGAGCTTACGGAGTCTCTCAACTTTCAGTGCCGCGTCCGAGCTACCCTCGAATGCAAACGCGTAGCTTCCACCCTTCGTATCCTTAAGGCGCAAAAAGCTGACCTGAGTGGTTTCTCGCTTTTCATCGCCGCCTGATGTATAAGTGAAATCCTGCGTTGCAAAATCGAGATATTTGATCGATCCATAGCGCCACATATGCCCTTGTTCAAGGTTTTCCTTGTCCACGAGGGATTTTACGACCGTGTACACATACAGCTTTTTCGGCGCGAACCAGAAAACCGTCACCTGATAGTTCGAGGAACGCAGGCGGCCATCCGCCTCGTCTTTTCTGAAGAGGGGTTCCGTTCGGATGCCCGTCGTACAATAGCCGGCAAGGATGATGCCGGTCCAGTCGACGACATCCTCCGCGTCCAGGCAAAGCGCCGCCAGCGCATTTTTTTTGAGCGGCAGCTTGTCAGCCATCGCCTTCGCGCTTTGATCCAGTTGAGCGCCTGTTATTTTGTGTGTTCTGTTCCAAAAAAACTGATAGATGCCAAGCATAATCAGAAGGCCGCCCACAACCATGAACAGCACGCTCATTTGGCCGTATCCGATCGCCAGCATGGCAAAACCGAACACCGCAAGAAACAGTACGGTAAAGTTCACCTTGGGATTGAAGTAGCGCAAGTTCGCTTCGATATTCATTTTAACCTCGGAAGGATGGTTTACAACTTTGGCTGATACCCGATGATATCAGAAAAAAACACCGGCAGTTCAGATCAGGGATGCATGGCTTCGCTCTGATGATGCGTCCATACAGTTTTGAAAGGGTCGATTGTGATGCGGTATTGCTCTTGATTAGATATATTTGTATAATGGCAGATTTATTATAAGCGATTTATTGACAAATAGCAAGCCACTCCCCGCCTGAGCATATAGCGAGTTCGTCGCAGGTGAGTTCAATCGCGCTGCTGGCGCTGCCGACGGCAGGAAACACGGTATCGAACCGCCGGAGCGACTCGTCAAGATAAACTTTGATGCCCTCGGGAAGCGCAAAGGGGCATACGCCGCCCACGGCATGGCCCGTCAAATCAACCGCCTCCTGCGCGGAAAGCATGCGCGCCTTGAAGCCGAAGCGATCCTTAAATTTGCGGTTATCGATGCGCATATCCCCCGCTGTGACGACGAGAAGACAGCCGTCCCCTTGATCACGAAAAGAGAGCGTCTTGGCGATGCGGGCAGGTTCCACGCCGACGGCGAGCGCAGCCAACTCCACGGTTGCGCTTGAAACCGCAAACTCGCGTATACGCTGCGCAACGCCAAATCGCATGAGATCGTTCCTGACTTTTTCAACGGACATGCCGCTTCCATCCCCCGGTATATAAAAATAACTTAAACACGGGCGGCTTGGTTATGCAGCCTGCGCCAAAGCTTCGTCTGCAACGCAATGAGGTCGCGCGCGGCTGCGACAACGCCATGGCGGGTAAAGTAATCGTCATCCTTAGGCGTAGTGGCACCCGTGGAGTCGATATAGGCTTTCAGACTGCCCTCGTATATGCAATACCGATCCAGTTTTTGTTCCAGCGCGCCGATGCTGTTGACGTCGGCATCCATATCCAGCAAAAACGCCGCAAAATCCACGCAGGTATACGCGTCCCGCAGGCGGACGCGGCGCTTGAGAGGCAGCGCGAACGCATCGTAAAGGTTATAAAGCATGCGGCTCGAATGCGTCCTGCAGTGCTCGATGCGCTGCATCACGCGAAAATATGCTTCATCATCCAGCTCGACGCGGCAAAGTTTTGCCTGCAAATCTCTGCCGCCGACAAAGAAGTGCGAAGGATACTCGCGCATAAAGCAGCCGGAGAAGGGCGAATCGTGCCTTTTTCTTGAAAAAGAATACATCGCATATAGCGAATCGTCAAGCGCAACGGTCACATGCGAATAGCGGCTGTTTCGAAGGAACACGCGGATGAAGCGGCCGATTTTTGTGTTCTGGCGTGAAAACAGCACATACAGACATCTTTCCTGCAACACCATAGGTTTTACCCTCCCTTAAAGAAGCCTTTGCCCGTTGATGATCAGGCGGAAGGACAGCTTGAAAAATTCCGCAGCGCGGCGGCAGAGCAGCATCCTGCCGAGAAATATTTCGAAGTAATCCATAACGGAGCAATATTGCGTGTCGATGCTCATATCAAGCGTGATGCTTCTTTGTTGCAGATCGATGGTTGTTTTGCCTTCTCGCACGGCGAAGTTGACGCGGTCATGGATATCGAACTGTGCGACATCCTGCTCGCGCACGCGGGTATAGCGCACATCCGTTTTATCAGCCAGGATGAGCGCTGCTGTGACCGCGCTGATCGGCTCGGCGGTGCCTTCGTCATGGTTGCCGATTGCTGCGATGATTTTCGCGATATCCCGCGGATCGCCGCCGAGGTTATCGAGGATGCGAAACGCCATGAGTGCCCCGCTCTGTGCATGATCGACGCGGTTGACGATGTTGCCGATGTCGTGCAGCCAGGATGCGATTTGCGCAAGCTCCGCCTCGCGCTCACCGTAGCCCAGTGTCAATAAGATATATTTCGCCGTATCGGCGACGATGCCGACATGCGCGAAACCATGTTCCGTAAAGCCGAGCGCGCCGAGCAGCGCGTCCGCCTCCATGATGTAGGTTTTTATGGAGGGATCCGCTTTGATTTGTTCAAATGATATCATGTGCGATTATTCTCCCGTCGGATGCGCGCGGCGATATCCCGCGCCTCCCTGATTGCCTTTTGTATATCGATCGTCATAAATTCACCGTTTTCGTAGAGGATTTTACCCCTGATCATCGTGAGCCGCACGTCTTTCCCCCTCGCTGCGTACGCAATTGCGGACGCGGGTGCATAGACCGGACACATTGAGGGCGAGTCGGTTTTCACGAGGATCAGGTCAGCCTGAAGTCCTTCATGAATACGGCCGATCTGCCCTTCCCTGCCTTGTGCCTGCGCGCCGTTGACGGTGGCGAGCTTGATCGCCTCATACGCAGGCAGGCGCGTCGGGTCGCCGCTGGAACCCTTGGCAAGCAGCGCCGCGAGCTTGATCGCCTCAAACAAATCGTGCGAATTGTTCGAGCAGCAGCCGTCCGTACCCAGGGCGACATTCACGCCATGCGCGAGCATGTCGGATACGCGTGCGATGCCGCTGCCGAGTTTTAAGTTTGAAACCGGGTTATGCGCGGCACTCACGCCGTTCCGGGCGAGGATATCCATATCCTCATCCGTCAGCCAAACGCAATGCGCGGCAAGGGTCTTTGCGCGGAACACGCCGTTATCATCAAACACCTGCGCAGGAGTCTTGCCGTAACGTGCCAGGCATGCCTCGTGTTCAGCCTTTGTCTCCGACAGGTGCAGATGCATCACAAGGTTATATTCAAGCGCGAGCTCCGTTTCCGCCCGCCATGCGGCGGGAAAACTCGTATACTCCGCATGGATGGAGGAATCCGCCCGAACAAGTCCATCCCCCACCCCGTGAAAATCGCGCACGAGTGTTTTAAGCTCGGTAAAGCATCGGTCGCACAGGTCGAGTTTGCCGCCAAGCGCGACAACGCCGTTGCACAGCGACACGCGCATGCCAACTTCGAGCGCAAGCGCCGCAACCTCGGGCTGATGGAAGTACATGTCGCTGACCGAAGTCGTGCCGGAGGCGATCATCTCCGCGAAGCCGAGCCGCACACCTGAGAGTATGTCCTGCGCGCTCAGCTTTGCTTCTACGGGAAAAACCCTGTCAAACAGCCATTCGTGCAGCGTATAATCGTCCGCATAGCCCCGCATGAGGCACATGGCGGTGTGCGCATGTGCGTTCACGAGTCCGGGCATGAGGATGTCGCCTCTGCAGTCGATCCCGCGCAAAGGCTTGCCTTCCGGTTCGGTCGCCCCTACATACGCAATCAACCCGTCCCGCACGCCGACAAAGCCGTTTTCGATCAATGGCCGATCGTCGCACATGGTCAGAATTGTGGCGTTCCTGAAAAGAATATCCATATTCATATCATACTGCATTTCCGGTCGTTTGACCATATGCGCGGCACGGTATATAATTGCAGGAGAATGATATTATCCGACCGGGAGGACCTGACCCATGAGCTCCATCAGAGACGTATCCCTTGCGCCGCTTGGAAAACAACGTATCGCCTGGGTGCGTGAGTTCATGCCTGTTATGCGCGCGCTCGAGGAACGCTTTTCCGACGAAAAGCCTTTTGCCGGCTTGCGCGTAAGCATCAGCGTGCATTTGGAGGCGAAAACCGCCTACCTCGCGCTGTTGATGCGCGCTGCGGGCGCGAACGTTGCCGTCACTGGCTCAAACCCGCTTTCCACCAAGGACGACGTGTGCGCCGCGCTCTGCGAAGAGGGCATGGAGGTCAACGCCTGGTTCGGAGCCACGCCGGAGGAATACCGGGAACATATCCGAAAAACGCTTGCATTCTGCCCGCATATTATCATCGACGACGGCGGGGATTTTGTTTCGATGCTCTGCGATGAGCATCCCGAATATGCAAAGGATCTCATCGGCGGCTGTGAGGAAACCACCACCGGCATTCACCGGCTCCGCGCTCGCGCACAGGCGGGAAAACTGCCTTTTCCGATGATGGCTGTTAACGACGCCAACTGCAAGCACCTGTTCGACAACCGCCACGGCACCGGACAATCCGTCTGGGACGCGATTATGTATACGACCAACAACATGATATCCGGCCGGACGGTGGTCGTTGCGGGCTACGGATTTTGCTCCAGCGGAATCGCCATGCGCGCGAAGGGTCTGGGTGCGAATGTGATCGTCACCGAAGTGAATCCGTACCGCGCGCTCGAAGCCGCGATGGACGGCTTGCGCGTAATGAAGATGGACGATGCCGCGCCTCTGGGCGATATCTTTATCACGGCGACCGGCTGCAAGGATGTCATCACCCGCCGCCATTTTGAAAAGATGAAAAACAATGTGCTCCTCGCCAACGCAGGGCATTTCGACGTGGAGTTCAGCAAGCCCGACCTTCGCGCGATGAGCGTACGTGTCGAGGAACGCAAGCCCTTTATCGATGGATATTACCTTGCGGACGGGCGCATCGTTAACGTGATGGCCGACGGAAGGCTCGTCAACATCGTCGCCGGAAACGGACATCCTGCGGACATCATGGATCTTTCCTTCGCAATCCAGGCGCTCAGCGCCCGGTATATCGCCCAGAACGGTCGCTCTCTCGCCCCCGGGCTATACGACATCCCCGAGGAAATTGACCGAATGGTCGCTATGCTGAAAATCGATGCGCTGGGCATCGGCCTCGATACGCTCACGCATGAGCAGGAATGTTATATGAAAGGCGAATTCTGATGCAGTTGAGTAAGTTTGCGCTGGGGATCCGCTTCGCTGCCATGGCCGAACTGCCCGAGCGGGAGTTTGCCAGAAGGGTATATGAGGAGATCTTCTCCGTGCTCACGCTCTCCGAGCTGGAAGGGCTGCGGGTCTACGGGGGTGAGGATCCGCTTTCGATCGAAGCGGGCGTACAGTCCGGCGGCGACATTTTTCTTGCCGTCATTATGGGCGGCAAACTCAAGCAGATGCGCAAGGTTTTTGCGGCAATCGACGATGACACCGCAATCAGCATGTACCTCACGCATACGCGTCCTTATATTGAAAACAACCGGCTTGAGTGCGTGGAAGGGCTGTCCTACTACGGCACAATCCAGAAGGACGGGCGCGTTTCCGGAGGCGACGGCACGCTGGACGGGCTGACGGTTCCTCATAAGCGCGGCAGGCGTTCGCCTGTTGGCAAGGGTATTAAAATCCTGCTCGCTCCCGAAGCGTACATGCAGGGCCTTTCCTCTGTGGATGCGATCAAGCTGTTGACCCTCGCCGCACGCAAGCATTTTCAGGGCGTAAAGCTCGTTCCCCTGCCTATCAATTACGGAAGCACGGGTTTTGTACGCGCGTTGATCACCGCCTGCGACGGCGCGCTCCGCCATGCGCAGATCTCTCCGCCCGAAGGCGAAGGCAGGATCAAAGCGGAATATGCGGTGCTCCGCGGAAAGCTTGCTGTGATCGAAACCGCGTCCGCATCGGAAGCCGTCACCATTGAAGCGGCCGGTGCCGTTTCCTCTCGGGGAACGGGTGAGCTTATCCGCCGCGCGCTCGATGAAGGCTTGCGGGATTTTATCGTCGGCGTGCACGACAGAGTTTTATACGACTGCGGCTTTGGCCTCTCTCGCGCGCTGGGCGTCAAGTTCTTCGATGCCGCAGGCAACGAGCTTGCCGGATGCGCTGCCGAGCTGGAACAAGTGGCGTGCGCGGATGTTGAGTTCATCAACCCGGCGCTCAAACAAGCGCGCTTCGTCATTGCAGACGCCGCGCCGGACGGCCGCTTGCCGGAAGGTGCGCGCAACTTTTTTTCGGTTCTGTCCGCAGCGCTCGGACGCGAAATCGAAGCGGAACGCGGTTTTTCCGCCGTGCTTGCCGCGCTCACCGGAGGCGCGCTTTCAACAAGTTTTGACAGCATACTCGACGCGGTTGAATTCGATAAGCTCCTCAAAGGCGTGGCGCTCGTCGTAACAGGCGGGTTCAGCGTGGATCGAATCTCAGTCGCGCAAGAACGCGCGATTGCCGCGATCATCCGGCGCTGCGACGTAAGAAGGGTACCCGTGGCGGTCATCGCCGGGCGCAAGGAGGAGAATGCATCCGTTCAGGAAGCGCTCGGACGCGCGGGCGTCCTGTGCCTGGGTGTCCCGGATGAAGGAACCGACCCTGTGTCTTTGTTCTCAAAAGCCGCGGACAGCATGTTCCGTTTCATTCGAATCGGCCGCGACGTTGAAAAAATCGGCGCGCCTAAGAAGCCGCGCCAAAAATCCTTTGTGCGCCTGATGCTCGACAGCTGGAAGAACCGCCGGAACAGCTAGCCGCGCACCAGCGCTAAAACCTCGCTTTCATCCGCTATGCTCGGGAGACCCCCGGGCTTTTTTGTTGACAGCGCAGCCGCTGCCGCACCGAAACGCGCTGCACGAAGAATCCGCTCTTTGCTCATTTCGTATACCGGCACACCGCCCTTGATGATGCGGCTCATCGCAGCGCCAAAGAAAATATCGCCCGCGCCCGTCGTATCAACCGCCGCCACACGGTAAGCATCCACAAAACCAGCTGCATGACCGCTCGCAAAAAAGCAGCCCTCGCTTCCCATGGTGGCAAAGGCGAGCATCACGCCGTTTGCGAGCAACCCGTTCAAAGCATCGCGCCACGGCTTTTGAAAGGCGAATTCCAGCTCATCCGCGCCGGCCTTAACGATATCCGCATGGGCAAAGCCCCACAGCATCGCAGAACGCGCGTCGGCTTCGGTCTTCCAAAGCATCGCGCGGTAATTCGGATCGAAGGTAATGGGAACGCCGTTTTCCTTTGCGAAGCGCACCGCATCCATCGTTGCGGATCTCGCCGGTTCATCAGTGAGCGACAGCGTGCCGAAGTGGAAGATTTTCGCTTGTTTGATCGCGCCGAACGGGATTTCGTCGGAACGAAGGCGCGTGTCCGCGCCGGGTTTTCTCGAGAAGGAAAAGGAGCGCTCTCCCCTTTCATCCAAGGAAACGAATGCAAGGGTTGTGAAGGCTTCGTCCGTTTTTTGACCAAGCCATTCGATGCTGTGACCGCGGAGCGTTTGAATCAGAACATCGCCGAATACATCGGTGCCGACCTTGCCGACCATGCCGCAAGCGCAGCCGTATTTCGCAAGCGCGCCGAGGTAGTTGAGCGGCGCGCCGCCTGGGTTCGCCGCCATGAGGGGCGCGTCATGTTCTGTTTGGCCGATTTGGACGAAATCAATGAGCAGCTCACCGACGGCGATCACATCCATACGGGTCGCCCTCAGTTCCGCGCAGGAGGATACTCATTGCACAGGAGTCTGCGCGCGGGTTCATCCTCCTCAATTTGAGAAAAGCGCTGCGGCACGTCGTAAAAACGGTTGTCGGTACGATCATCATTGGTCATGGATACCTCCCACGCAAGCACGCGGCCGTTTTCTGCCCAAAAGGCATGATACAGACGCGGGACGAGCGTGACGCTCTCACCGGGCGTCAGCTTGAGGACGGAACCGGAGGGCAGCTCCAGCGCGCGTCCATCCACGCGAACACGAACAGGCTTGTCCGAAAGAGAATCATCCTCATTGCTGCTCCACAACTGCATCATCAGATCGCCGCCGCCGCGGTTGATGATATCCTCGCTTTTATACCAGTGGAAATGGTTGGGCGAGAGCTGATCCGGCTCGCAGATGAGCATCTTTTCCGCATACGCCTTGGCAAAACGCGGGTCGTTGAGGCTGCCGTTGCGGATGGTGAACAGGAGAAGGCCGGTTTTTGAGAAATCACCGAGTCCGTAATCGGTCACATCCCAGCCGAGCATGTTAGCGCGTATTTCATCATACTCGTGACCCTTATGCGCCCAATCCGCGGGCATCCAATACGCGAAAGGCGGCAGACATACGCTGCGTGCCTGAATCCAGGATTCAACCGCAGCGATGGATTCGTTGATTGCAGAGCGCTTCATGTCTTGATTCCCCCTGTTGGCTTTGCGCTCATTCTATCATCGCTGCAAAAGCTTTTCAACCGAGGAGATCCCTTTAGGCTTCCTTCACATTCGTGATGCGATGATCGCCGAAGTCAAACTCGAATACGCGCGCTTCGCATATACTGCCGTTTGCGTAGGATACGAGACCGACCGTCCGGCCGCTTCCGTCCGAAAAAGGAGCGCGCGGATAGGCAAAATCACCAAAAAACTCCCGTATATCTTCAAATTCCAAAGTCTGCGCAAGCTCGGGATCCAGTAGGTCTGTGGCGTCCCGCTCCCGATTGTCGCGCACAGCCTCGGCAAAGGATAATGCAAGCTTGAGATCCGGCATCTGCGCCGCTTCCGGCGGCTCCTCCTCGACATAAGCCCCGGTAAACAGCATCAATTCGTATACCGCGCCCGGCCATACGCACACGGTGACATCCGGTGCCGGCTGCTGCGCGAGTGTGCCGTACTCAAACACAAGTTTTCTCGTCACGGTACGCCAGTCCCCTTCGAGCGGAGCGACACAGATATAATAGTCACCCGTATCCGATATGGGGATGGAAACGTGCGCTATGCGGGAACATTCCCCGACGATCCTACCGTTGACGCTCGCGAGGCAGAGCGTATCCGCGCGTATGACGAGGGTTGGTACGGGTGAATAATACATATGCTTCGCCTCCGTATACTTCGCTCGCTAAACATATGCGTCCACGCTTGCCAAGTATGCACGTTTGGGCTATAATTTGTCGGTAATGCAAGCTTATTTTTCCAAGGAGGATCCCAATATGCCAAGACTGTGCGAGCTCGTGCGAGCGCCGGAAGCCCACAAGGGACCAATCGAAGTTTCGGGTTGGATCAAGACCGTCCGCGAGAGCAAAAACGCAGGCTTTATCGAGTTGACCGACGGGAGCGGCTTCCGATCCGTTCAGGTCGTGTACGAGCCTGCCAAAGTTGCCGGTGCAATCGCGAAAAATCTCAGCACGGGCGCGGCCATCGAGGTGTATGGCGAACTGATGCTTACGCCGGATATGCCCCAGCCTTTTGAGATCAAGGCGGAAAGCATCGCGATACTCGGCACATGCGACGAGGATTATCCGCTCCAGAAGAAACGCCACACGCTTGAATATATGCGTACCATTCAGCACCTCCGTCCGCGTGCGAATATCTTCCAGGCTACTTTCCGCGTGCGCGGGGTGGTTGCACAGGCAATCCACCGTTTTTTCGACGAGCGCGGCTTTCTGTATGTCCACACGCCGCTCATCACGCCTTCCGACTGCGAGGGCGCAGGCGAAATGTTCCGCGTAACCACGTTAAACCTATCCGAACTGCCCCTGACAGAGGACGGCAAACCTGATGTTTCCAAGGATTTTTTCGGCAGGGAAGCGAACCTTACCGTCAGCGGTCAGCTCTACGGCGAGGCGTTCGCGCTTGCTTTCCGCGATATTTACACCTTCGGGCCGACCTTCCGCGCAGAGTAT
>CAZJYV010000007.1:20338-24446 GCA_964550295.1 uncultured Clostridium sp.
TTACGGCGCGCCACGCGGCGGAGTTCTGGATGATCGAGCCGGAAATGGCCTTTTGCGACCTGATAGGAGATATGGATGTTGCCGAAGCGATGGTCAAATATGTCATCCGCGCCGTTATGGAGCGCTGCCCGGATGAGCTCGCTTTCTTCAACACTTACGTGGATAAGGAGTTGCTCACGCGGCTGGAAAACGTCATCAACAGCGATTTCAAGCGCATCACTTATACGGAAGCGGTCGAACTGCTCAAACAATCCGGCGCGGAATTTAAATACCCCGTCGAGTGGGGCAGCGATCTGCAGACGGAACATGAGCGTTACATCACCGAGCAGATCTACGGCAAGCCCGTGTTCGTGACGGATTACCCCAAGGGAATTAAGGCCTTTTACATGCGCCTCAACGACGACGACAAGACCGTTGCTGCGGCCGACCTGCTTGTGCCGGGCGTGGGCGAGATCATCGGCGGCAGCCAGCGCGAGGAAAGGTTGGATGTTTTGATGCGCCGCATCGAGGAAATGCACATGGATGTTTCGCAATATGGATGGTATTTGGATCTGCGCCGCTTCGGCGGGGTGAAGCACGCGGGCTTTGGACTCGGCTTCGAGCGCATTCTCATGTACGTCACGGGCATGGCGAACATCCGGGACGTTCTGCCTTTCCCTCGAACGACCGGAAGCATGGAAATGTAAACTCGATCCGTTGTTTATTATAGGAACGCGCCCTCGGAGGATCCTCCGAGGGCGCTTTTTATGGGATCGGCAGCCCGCTCGTCAGGCTTCCCCCCGAAAGCCGACGTGAATATCAGCCAATCCTCGTGATATTGCCTGCACGGTCCATCGCATACCACGCGAGACCTTCGCTGTAACGCATGTAATAAATCCATCCGTCCGGGCCGGTGCAAACGAGCGGCGTATCCTCAAAATAATCGACAGGCTCCGCGTTTGGCGCCGGGTTCACGATTGCGAGTTTCTCACTCACAATGAAGCCATCCCCTTCATAGGTCTGATTATAAGGCAAAACCAGCATGCCGTTTGCGAAATTGAACCCGCTGAGCGTCATGGGGCAGGGATAGTACATTTCATTGCCGGTACCGTCGCCATGAACCCGCCAGATACAATAGCGATTATTGAGATCAAGGTAATAGACCCAGTCACCTTCCACGCAATATGCCCAGATGCTGCCCGCCGCGACAGACTGCTTTTCCCCGCCGTCGATCGACACGCGGTACAGGCCGCCTTCCTGCGTTTTTTCCTGATAATAGACCCAGTCCCCATACACGCATGCGAACATAACCGTCATGTCGTTGAGCTTCGTGCTGCCGCTGCCGTCGATCTTCACACGGTACAGGCAACCGTCGTCGCTGCCATTGTGATAATAGAGGGAATCGCCGGAAACGGAGAGAAATGCGCAGGAATCGTCCGTCAGCTTTTCCAACCCGCTGCCGTCCAGACGCATCCGGTAGGGTTTATCCCCATCGCTGATATTGATGAAATATACCCATTGCCCAACTGCGTTCAGGCTATGACCATACGCATCCCCCATGCGCTGATAATCGCTTCCGTCGGCGTGCATGCGGTAGACGGCGAAGTTTTCATCCGGCCGCGTGAGATAGACCCATGCGCCCTGCCATGTCACAAGCCCCTCATACCACCAGCCGCCGAAGAACTTTGCAGCATTGGTCATGTTGCCCGTTGTGATGCCGACTTCGTTGATCTCATCCGACAGCAACGGCACATCGATATTGTATACGATTTGGTTTTCGGCAACCCAACCGACGATCGCCGCATACTGTGCGTTTGTGTAACCCAGCGCAAGCAGGCGGTTGATTTCCCCATAAATCGCGCCGCATTGCGCAAGCAGCGCGTCGGCCCGCGCCGTATAGACGGTCGTATCATCCGGCAGGGACGCAAGCACGATCGGCTCCGACGTATCCGCGACTGCGGGCACCGACGGCATTTCCTCCTCCGCCGCATCCGTGGGAACCATGTTGATTGCCGTATCGGATCCGGGGTTCAGCCCGTGCCAAGCCATGCCCTCGTTATATTCCGTATAAAACAGGCAGCTCTCTGCCGCGCAAAGCGGTTCGGTGCGCGCGTCAATCACGCTTTGTATCTCCCCCGTGTCGACGCCGATCTGAAAGATGATGTTGCCGACAAGCACGCCGTCCTCATCAAGATACCGGCCGGAGCTTATATAGAGTCCATTGTCCACAAAGTTAAGCGCCGTTAATGGCTCGTCACCTTTATAAACTGTTTCGAGGCCGGTGCCATCCTCCCTCACGCGGCAAACCGTTTCGGGCTGATCCGAGACGATGTAGTAGAGATATCCGTCATGGAAGCAGTATGCCTTCACCATCAATTCGAGAATTTTTTCGGGCTGTCCACCCTCAACGGAAACGCGCCACAGGCCGCCCTGATCGCTTTTTTCCATATAATAGACAAATTCGCCCGACACGCACGGGCTCATTGGCATCTGGTCCACGAGTACGGTCTTTTCCCCGCTCACAATGTTCTTCCGGTACAGTACGCCGCTGTCGTAATACATCCAGTCCCCCGAAACGGAGAGAAAGCTGCACGTTTCATCGGCAAGTTTCTGAAGCATAGACCCGTCCGTACGCATCTTGTAAGGCTTCGAGCCGTCGTTTAGGTTGGCAAAATACAGCCAATCCCCGACGACATTGAGCGAAAAGCCGCGCGCCGCGCCAACGCGCTGCAGAAAGCTGCCGTCCGCGTGCATTTTGTAAATGGCAAAGTTCTCATCGATGCGGGCGAAATAGATCCAATCCGCCTGCGCGGTCACAAAACCCCCGCGCCATTCGTCCGCCACCTTCATGGCGTTTGTGAGATTGCCCGCAGTTATACCTTCCACATTGATTTCATCTTCGGATGTGTAATCCGGCTCAAAGGGCAGCGACAGGGCAAAGTCCGCGCGCGCGTTTTCCGCCCAAGCGACGATGCTTTGCGCGTCCGCAGAATTCGCAGCGCCTTCATTGAGCAGCGCATTAATCGCATCGACGTTTGCCTGCGCTAGGCGAAGCAGCGCTTCCGCCGCGAGGATATACGCCTTCGTTTCCTCCGGGCTGAGCTGGGATAGCTTGAGCGCCGCGCAATAGGCAGCGTAATCGTCGCCCTCATTCGTATAGCGCTCAATGAGCGCGCCCAACGCCTCCGGCGACGCGGCAAGGTCGATTTCGGATGCTTCACCCGGTGTTTCTGTCGGAGTTGCGCTAGCCGTCGCAGGCGCGACGGTTTCCCCGGCCATGTCCCCTGTGCGGCCGACGCAGGATGCGGCGGACAGCAGCAGAAACAGTGCAAGCAGGATACCAATCATGCGTTTCATAATCTGCCCTCCCGTCAAGGATGAAACTCAGGAATGTAATAGAGCAGCGATTTACTCGCGTTCACGCCGCCTACGTCGAGCATCTGCAGCTTTTTAAGCGCGAGAAGCGGCGTGAGGTCGTTTGCCGCATTCCCGCACAGCGTCAGCCGCTCCAAGTTTGACAGGCGCATGAGCGGGTTCAAATCCGAGATTTGATTCGCGCCAAGATACAGTTCGCGCAGTTCCGTCAATCCGGTGAGAGGCGAGATGTCGGTGATTTGGTTGTCAACAAGATCAAGACAGCGAAGATTTGTCAGGCCGGCGAACGGGCTGACGTCGGAAATCCCACAAGAGTACGCGGAGAGAAACTCCAGCCGCGAGAGCGCGGAGAGAGCGGAAATGTTCCCCGCGAGCGGATTGTTGCCAATCTCCAGCTGCATGAGCCGCGTAAGGGAAGCGAGCGGCGCGATATCCGCGACCGCGTTATCCCATATGGAAAGCCGTTCCAAAGAAAGGAGTTGCGCGAGCGGGGACACGTCCGATAGTTCATTGCCGGCAAGCCTCAGTTCGTTCACGCACGGTAGCTCGGCGAGGGCGGAAATATCTGAAAGTCCGCAAAACTGAATGCTGAGCCTTTGCAGCCAGAAGGCCTTTGCGGCGGGGCTTATGTCGTTCACGGGCGAGAAGGCTATATCCAAGGAAACGAGTTTTTTGATGTCCTGAATGCCATCCATCGAGGTCAGCCCGGTATAGTTGATGAAAACGTAGGAAAGGTTGCGGAAGTTTTGGAAAT
>CAZJYV010000008.1:0-11117 GCA_964550295.1 uncultured Clostridium sp.
GGTTCATGTCGCTCGAGGGGCGTCGCATCACGCACGCGTAACTCTGATAATATACGCTCGGATGATCCGGGTGATCGAGGTTAAACCGCTCCATGTGGGGGGTAGAAAACTCCCGGCAAACCGTGAGAAAGTCGGGTTCCCGATCACCGAACGCCCGTATCCAGTTGTTGACGGCGAATGCGGTGAGGTTGAACATACGCTGCGGGGCTTTAAGCAGCATATCCATCGTTTTTGATCCCCCGTGCGGCGTTGCGACCGTCGTCACGCTGGCGATATGCTCCGAGTAACCGGGAGTGGATGCGACGATGCGGCTTTCCAATCCTCCCTTTGAATGACCGATCAGGTTGATCTTATCCGCGCCCGTTTCATCCAGAATCATCAAGATGCGTTCTTCGAGCCTTTGGGCGTTTGCGCCTGCGCTTCCCCAGCCGTCCTGCATGCCGTAGTGGATGTCTGCGCCCCGCTCGGTAAGCGCTTTGGGAATGCGCCCCCAATAGAGCGGCAGCTTCAGATCGCGAAAACCTGTTCCGTGGATAAGCATGATCGGATATTTGGTTTTACAACTGTCATCCAATGTCGGATAACCTTTCCCGATAATTTTCTTTTATTCTATCATTTTGCAAGCCGCGTAACAAGCCTTCCGTATATGAACCGGTAAGCAGCCACAGAAATATGGCCGCCCGTTCGGGCGGCCATATTCGAATTGGGGGATTGTCAGTTCGCTCTCTTGAGAATGAACCAGGCATGCATGTATGGCAAACCGGTCGCTTCATCCGTGCCGTAGGGATCTGCATACAGCTCGTAAGTCTTTCCATCGCTCATTTCAACAGTGGATACATTGCTGAAGTAGCAGAAGGTGATGTCGCCCTCGGTGGTTTGTATGGTGGCGATGACAAACGGCGTAGTCTGGCGGATCTCGGTGATGGTGCCAACGATTTTATAGCCTTGTTCGTGATGCGGGTAATCACGAATGCGTGCGTAATCGATGCGGTACACGCTGCCCATGTAGGCATCCTTATCAGGCTGATGTTCCAGATAAACCGTTGTGGATTTGGCCGCGTCTCCCTTGGTGGCGGTAACCGCAACTTCATATACGCCCACGTCCGCGGTTTTGACAGTAAAGCTAAAGGTGCCGACGGTTGAATCCTGCGTGATTGCACCTTCCAGCTCTACGCCGGTAATGGCGATCGTCGCGCCCTGCTCCATTGTGCCGGCGATGGTCATCGTTGCGCTTGTGCCGTAAAGCTTCACATCGTCGTTTATATCGAAGGCGACGTTGCCCTGCTCCGGCGAGGTGGGCGTCGTGGCGGTGCCGTAGGTGATGTTATAAGTTGCAACCGCACTCATGCAGCCGTTCTTCTGGGCTCTAATCTCGAGCACATATGTGCCCTCGCCCGGAAGCATATAGTTGGTGGAGAAGTTGCCCGCTTCGTCTACCGCTACCTGGTTTTCGCCGACGAAAATAGATGCGGTGTTGTCGTCTACAACGCCCGCGACGGCAACCGTCGTTGAATCGACCGTGAAGTCGCTGACCGTAGGTTGGGTCATGGTGAGGGTGATGGCGGGAACAGCAATCGAGATGGGCTCGTCAAAGGGCACTTGTGTCTCCTCGCCCTTCGTACTGATCACGACGATATCCGGTGTGACGGATAGCGTGGCGGCGTCGAGCGGTTGATCCGGAATCCAGACCTTCTCCGGGACGCGGAGCGAAACGGAACCCTTCGATACTGCAACTTCGCGTACGATCTCTCCTGCAGTGAAGCGGACGATATAATTGTTTTTTGCGTAGATGGTGATGAGATAGGCGGCGTCGCCCGCGTCGGTGGTGCCGGCTTCAACCTTTGGCGCGCGGGTGATGGGGTCACCCTGGAACGTGCAGCTGATAAACTTGGCAAAGCTGCCGTCATAGCGCGTGCCGATGAGGATGGCTCCGAAAATGACGATTAGCAGCACCAAAGCGCCGGCGACCGCGATGAACAGGAGGTTGCGCTTGCCACCAGTACGGGAATGGGCGCGCGCATAGCCGCCGTCAAATTCGTCGTAATCGTCATCCGCTTTTTTGCGTGTACTCTGAGGTTTGAGCGAAGGGGTTTTTGCGTTGCTGTTTTTCGGCGGCGCATCGGTGCTTCCGCCGAAAGAAGGTTGATAGGTGCGGGTTGGTGCAGCCGGGGCTTGTCCGAAAGATGCGGCTTTTCGATAGTCCTGCTCGTTATCGGGCGCTTTGTGCGCGCGAATGTTGTCGACGAACGAGCTGTCGTCCAGGGAAGAGGCGGGAAGCGGCTTTACGTATTCCTGACGCTCCGCTTCGGCGGGATGCGGATGAAAGGACTTGAAGTAATTGTCAGGAATATCCTCTTCGGAAACGGTGTTCGCGTCAAAGTCGGGTTTGGGCCAGTGGGGCGCTTTTACAAAGCCCCAGGCGGGCGGCGTTTCTCCGGTTGACGCAACATAGGATTTATAGCCGGAATTCTCAGGCTGTACCGGATGTTTGTCTTCGGTTTGATCGTCAGGCGTAAGCGGAGCCGCGCATTGTTCGCAATACTCGAGATAATCTTCGTTGATAGCTCCGCAGTTCTTGCATTTCATCAACATTTCCTCCTGAATGGGATTCGTATCCATATAATTATAGCAAATAAGAAAAGGGCTGCAAACACTTTTAACGCGTAATTTTGAAAACAATATATGAAATAGAGGCTTTAAAGCCGCAAAAGGTTACAAAGGAAGGTAGACTATGCTATAATAAATCGATTTTTATCAGGAGTCATGGTATGCGTAAATCCCTTTTCGTTTTACTGATCGTGTTATTGTCCGCCTTTTTGTTCTGTGGCTGCGAAAAGGGCGATGTTTCGTCTACGGAAAACGCGGGGCAGGATCTTGAAGGCTTTTCGACCGGCGATGTCGTTGAGGGTGGAGGAACGGTTAAAAACGCGAATCTGTATTCCCTCGATATGAAGGATGAGGGTGCAGACACTGTGCTCACCCTCGACTTTGTGTCCGACAGCAAGCTTTCGGGCGCGGGCACGCAAATGGATGTTAGCAATCCCCCAAAATACAGGGTCTATACACTGGGCCGCCCTTACCGGCTGGTCATTGAGTTTCCTGCGCTCGCATATTGGGATTATGAGCGCGAATTCGACTCAAATGCCTCTGAATTGATTCAGGGCGTATTCAATTATTCGCCCGAGCAAGGCGGTGTGTTCCGGCTTTATCTGCAGCTTTCGCGCGAAACTGCGTATCAGGTGAGCGATGCGGACAGCGTGGTAACCGTTACGCTTCGGCCGATCCGGCAGACGGATGCCGAGCAAACCCCCGTTCCGACGGACGACGGCGCGGTGGATATTCTTGAGGATGAAATTGCGCCCGCGGGTCTTGCCTACTATGTGCTGGCCAATGCGTACCGCGATTACTGCTCGGGAGGCATCGCCGTGGAAGAGATGACGCCCGTGCTCTCTTCAAACGGCGTGAATATCCTGTTAATTTCCGAAGCGTTCGAATCTAAAAACGCAGCCGTGGCGCTGATGGAACAAATCCTGACCCGTGAGGAGAACGCGGTGCGGGCTAACTGGGAGGTAATCGAGCTTGCGGACGGCACGCTTCCCGATTACTCGCAGGATATGGATTATCTGGCTGCGTACGACGTAGCTCCGGTTCGTATCGACGGCGAACCCGTTCAATCCGGGGTTTTGATACCGGACGGCCTTTTCCTGACCATGACGCCGGATAACGGCGGTCTGCTCTACAGCCGCCACATGATTGAATACGAGGCAGGCGGCAGCGTGACTGAGTACGAGCTGCTTTGCGTGCAATCTCCGGACGGCGGGAGCAGGCAATTGCTCGATTTTGAATTCCAGACGGTGGAATCCGCAAAATACTCGCCGGACGGGCGCAAGTTGGCCGTTCTCGAACGCAGCGGCGAAAGCGCGCATCTGTATGTGTTCGATGTGGATTCGCGTGACTTGCTCACTGACCTATCATCGATGGGTTTCGGCGATACCGTCAGCGCCTATTGCTGGGACAGCATGGGTGGGCGCATCTTCTCCATTGGCGGCTCGAATGAGATCGTCGTCAACCAATATGATTTTAACGTACCAAGCGAGGGCAAACGGCACACAGTTGTTGATAAAAAAGGCGTCGATGAAACGAGCCTGGGCTTCCTCAACGGCGAGGTGTTCTTCTGCGAAACAACCTTGGAAAGCGGGCCGCAGATGTACCGCATCAAACCGGAGGGAGGTCTGCGCAGGCTGTATCTGGCAGCGGACGCGTTTGCATTTTCGCAAGATGATAGATATCTTGCCTATGCGGATAACAAAAACGATTATGCATCTGCCCAGGATTCAGCCGATTCCGCAAACGGAGAAGAACCCGTTTTTGCCGTAGCCGATCTTCAGACGGGAAACATCGTTAACATTGAAACCGACTTTCGCGTTTATACTTTCAAATGGTCAAGCGACGCGAACAAACTGTTTTACTTTGAAAACATGCTCTCGGGCGATGCGGGAGAGGGTGGCGAAGGCGGCGAGGGGGCAAGCGGAGAAGGCGCAGAAGCCTCTGCTGGAGACAACGACCCCTACCCGTACAGGCTTTGGGTTTATGATATGACGGCTGGGAAGAGCAGCGTTGTGGCGGATTTGACGACGACGAACATCGGCGTTTCAGCAGCGGGTGACACGGTATATATCTGCTATGTCGATCCAGAAACGCTGGGCGATGTGGTGCGCGCCACCTACGCGCTGAAAACAGCGCAATAATATCGCGTAGCGATATGGACAAGCAGAGCCGCATGTTGTAAAATATCAGATGATTAAACGCAGAGTAGGGCGCTGTGCGTTTCCCCTTTCAAACGGGGAGCAGTGCCGCCGGAACGGGGAGTTGTCCGGCGGACGAATAACCGAAGGTTTACGGTTCAGCGCTCGAATCCCGCTGCTGCATAAAGGATTCAAGCTTCCTCTATGCGGTAATTTAGCCGTATAAAGGAGGCTTGTTTTATGAAAAAAAAGCTTGTCAAAATTGTTGCCGTCGCCTTGTGCGCGGCGATTCCCTGCGCGCTGTACGCATATTTCGGCACGACGTATCCGGTGGAAGGGGACACCACGGATTATCTCATGATGGCGGGCATTTTTCTGCCCTGGATCGCGATCATTTCGCTGTTTTTAAGGCTCTGGCAGGATTCTGCGGAGCGCATCTGGACGCGTCATAAAACAAGACGCCTTGTCATCAGCGCGTTGCTCACGGCGCTCGGTGTGGTGTTGGGAGGGTTGCTGAGCATACCCGTTATGCCGCTTGGCGTTTATTCGCTCAAGATCGGCTTCGGTGTGTTGCCGGTCATCCTGGCAGGCGTGCTCTTCGGACCGGCTTACGGGGCGATGGTGGGCGGCGTGACGGACTTTCTGCAGGTGATGATTTTTCCCAAAGGCGCTTATGTTCCCTTTTTTACGGTGGTCGGCGTGCTGTTCGGACTGATACCGGGGCTGTTTTTTACGGGCAGCCGTGAACCGAAGTTCCTGCGTATTTTGTTGGCGGTGGCAACGGGTCAGGTGATCGCGAGTGTGATCCTCAACTCGCTCCTTCTCATCTGGCTCTACAATCTCCCTTGGGAAACTTTCATTCCACGCATGATCAACCAGGCCGTGATGATCCCGATTTACAGCGTTCTGGTCTTCTACTGCATCAAGCTGCTCAAAAAGACGGGCATTACGCAAGCGGGGTTATAGAATCCCTGATAAATGCACATACTTACCTTTGTGGCTAAATATGGTTATTGGAGGTAAGATATGGCTCTTTTTAAGCTGAATACAGCCGCGTCCGGGGGACAGGCAAACGTCGCGCGCGCACTCGAGCGCTGGAAGTCTGCGATGGAATATTACGAGAACGTCAAGGATCCCGATCTCATTGAGTTCGCGATTTATGATATGGAGGCGGCGAGGAGGAGGTATATTTTCCTTCTCAAGCAAAGCAAACAGGAATAAAACGGCAATGAATTAAAGGAGGGTATCTTCTATGGGTTTTGCGGGCGTTTTAATCAGTATCGCTGCATTTGGTATCGGACTTTTGATTCTCTGGCTGCTCTGCAAACTGCTCAAGGTATCCCTCAAGATCATTTGGAAACTTGTGATCAACGCGCTGCTGGGCGCTTTGATCCTCGTTGTATTCAACCTGGTCGGCGGTCTTTTCGGGTTTACGGTGCCCATCACGTTCCTGTCGGCGCTTGTGGCCGGCGTGTTCGGCGTGCCAGGCGTTATTGTACTGGCGCTACTGGCGCTTCTGTAAACACCAGCCTGCCGGATTCAAGGCGCGCGGCCAGGCCGTCACAAGTGAATTCTATTGCATTATCGGTCACAATGAAGGATGAAACCGATCCGCCTTTCTCAACCGTGGAGGTCCAACCCTCCGCGGTTTTTTGCATCAAACACGTTCGTTGCGCATAAAAGGCAGGTTCTTCGGATGGTGGGGGAGTGGAGGACCAATCCGGCGAGGAGAGCGATGGCGCGGACGTTGAATCATCCTCCTCATACCGGCCGAGCGAGAAGCGCACGGCGGTATCCATGGTGTATTCTCCGATGAGGAGGAGGCCGCCGTCGTATGTAAAGGTGAACGTATATGTACCGTTTTCGGCTCCGATCAGTCTGCCCGATCCGCTTGCCGCGCCTTCGACCGTGCCGGAGTAACCTGCACTATCATCGCTCGGGAAGAGACGGCAGACCGTTGCGCCGATATCGGAAAGCGCAACGAGGTGCGCGCTGAGCGCGAGAGAAAGTCGCAGAGAATCCGCTGTATTTTCGCCGGACAGCGCCTCTATGAGCGCGTCGCCTGCGATGTGTCCGCCGGATTGATAAGCATGATAGAAAACGAAGAGCGGGTTGACGGAAAACGGTGTTTCAAAGACTGCCGGCGCGGGCGTAATCGGAGTTGTCGGGCTGGCCGAGATGGAAGGTGATGCCGTGTTTGTCCTTTCTGCTGTTTCATCGGCCGCTCCACATCCGCCTGCAAGGAGCATTGAGCAAATCAGAATAAGCGCGGCACAATTCTGCACCGCGCGCTTAAATTCTATGGATGACCCGTTCACTCTTTTTCATCCCCGCTGCTAGGTGCGGGTTCGACAGGCTCCTCTTGATTGCCGGAGTTGCTTGTCGGTTCATTCTCCGGGAACTGAACGGCAGACTCCGGTGCTTCGGAGGTGTCCGCGGGTGTAATTCCTGCAAAATAGCTGACGATCCCGTTAAAAATGCCGATTGCGCAACGGGTTTGGTAAGCATCGCTGTTGAGCATCGCGTCATCCTGCGCGTTGGATAAGTAGCCCATTTCAAGGGCGATCACCGGTATGTCGGACCAGTTGAAGCCCGATTGATTGTCAAGAGAAACGAGATTCATGTTGGGCATTTCGGTGGCTGCCCCGAACGTTGCACCGACGCATTCCCCAAGATACCGGCTATATGCATAGATGTCGGGCGTGACGGCTTCCGATGGGATCAGAACGCTGGCCCCGCTTTGATCGGTGTTATTGGAATAATTGCAGTGAATCCGAATCCAGAACGTGGCGCTGTTTTCATTCATCAACTTTGCGCGTTCGATGTTGGAAAGGGAAACGTCGGACCCGGTACGCGTCATGACGACCGACGCACCGCAGCTCTCGAGCAGTGCGCGAAGTTTGAGAGCGACGAGCAGGTTTATACGATGTTCAGGTACTTTGCTGCGTATACCATAGCCGCCTTCGCTCTGACGGATCTTTGTGCATTCCGAACCGGGGGCGACCGCCTCCAGCCCAAAATCGGGGACGATTTGATGACCTGGATCCAACCCGACCACCTTACCGGCGAGAACCTGCGCCGCTGCGGCAAGTTCTTCCTCGCTCAGCGTCAGGACGCCCTCGCCGGAGGTTTCATTCATCGGCAAACCGGCTTTGATCTCCTGACCCTCTTCGTCGCCGGATGATGTTGCTCCGCTTGCATGAAACTGCACGAGGAATTCAGCTGGCAGGTCGTAAAATCTAAAAAAACGGGCAAATGGATCCCACCGATAAGCTTGCTGCTGCTTGTACGGTTCCACGGCATTGCCCGAATCTTCACCACTGCCGTTTGATCGGGGTTCGGCGTATGCCGCTGATCCCACGGTCATGATAACCGCGAGGGCGAGTGCGAGAAAAATGCGGAACGAGCGTCTCATAGATCCATATGGCTCCCGTTAACAGTTTGACTCCTATATTGTAATGACGCATGCTTCCCTTTGCAATGAAGGGAGCATAAACAAACTGTTAACATTCCTTCATACTTTAACGAAACGAAGCGCGCCGGCTTCCGCTATGAGGGATACGTTATCTCCGAATTTGATGTTGCCAAGAAGCAGTTCCTCACTCAGGCTGTCTTCAACCCGATGTTGAATCAGGCGGCGCAGGGGACGCGCGCCGTATTGCGGATCAAACCCGTCATTTGATAGAAGTTCCTCCGCTTCCGGCGCGATGGAGAGGATAATGCCGCGTCTGGCGATTCGCGCCTTGACCTTGTCGAGCATCAAACGGGCGATAGCAAGCGTCTGCTCGGGGCTGAGCTGGTTAAATAGGATGATTTCGTCTATGCGATTGAGAAATTCCGGGCTGAACGTTTTTTTCAGCTCAGAGAACATCTCCTCCCGCATGTGTTCCGCTTTGGCGGGGCCTGCGCCGAAGCCCATCACAGCACTGCGACCAGGGCGCGGCGCGCCTACGTTCGAGGTCATGATGATGATGGTGTTGCGAAAATCAACCGTGCGGCCGCGTGAATCGGTCAGCCGGCCGTCCTCGAGCACTTGCAGGAGCATGTTGTAAACATCCGGATGCGCTTTTTCAATTTCGTCCAGAAGAATGACGCTATAGGGTTTTCTGCGGACGCGTTCGGTCAGCTGGCCGCCTTCATCGTAGCCTATATAGCCCGGCGGGGAGCCGATGAGCTTGCTTACACTGTGTGCTTCCATATACTCGCTCATATCCAGACGGATCATCGCTTCCTCGTCGGAGAATACCGCATGGGCGAGCGCTTTTGAAAGTTCCGTTTTGCCCACACCTGTGGGGCCAAGGAAGACGAACGAGCCGATCGGCCTGCCGGGGTCCTGCAAACCCGCTCGCGCGCGCCGTATGGCGCGGCAAACGGCAGAAACGGCCTCCTCCTGTCCGATGACGCGCTCATGCAGTTTCTCTTCCAGATGAAGGAGCCGTTCGCTTTCGTTCTCGGTCAGCCTGCTCACGGGGATGCCCGTCCAGGCGTTGACAACCTCCGCGATATCGTCTGCCGTCACGACGGACTGATTATCATCGCGCTCACGTTCCCAGTCTGCCCGGATGCGCTCAATTTTCGTGCGCATCTTCTGTTCTTCGTCGCGTATGGAAGCGGCGCGTTCATAGTTCTGGTTGTTGACAGCTTCTTCCTTTTCGTTAAGCAGGCTGTCCAGTCGCGCGCGGAGTTCCGTCACATCCGGCGGCGTATTGTAGGCGTGCAGGCGCACGCGGCTCGCCGCCTCGTCCATCAGGTCGATGGCCTTATCCGGCAGGAAACGGTCCGATATATAGCGGTCTCCGAGGTCGACGGCGGCATGGATGGCCTCATCCGCGATGCGCGCCTTGTGGTGCGCTTCGTACTTGTCGCGCAGACCGAACAGGATCGCTTCCGCTTCCTTGCGCGTGGGTTCTCCGACGTTCACCGGTTGGAAGCGGCGTTCAAGGGCGGCGTCGCGCTCGATGTGGCGCCGGTATTCTTCGGGGGTGGTCGCCCCGATCACCTGAATATCGCCGCGCGCGAGGGCGGGTTTCAGGATATTTGCGGCGTCGATGCTGCCCTCAGAGGCCCCTGCACCGATAATAGTATGCAGTTCGTCGATAAACAGGATGGTTCGGCCTTCCTCGCGCAGTTCGCTGATGGCATTCGTGATACGTTCTTCAAACTCACCGCGGTATTTCGTGCCGGCCAGCATTGTGCCCAGATCAAGGCTGACGATGCGCTTGTCGCGAAGAAGCTCCGGTATTTTACCGGAGGCGATGCGTTGGGCCAGCCCTTCGATCACCGCGCTTTTGCCAACGCCAGGGTCGCCGATGAGAACCGGGTTGTTTTTCGTTCTTCGCGTTAAAATCTGCAGGATGCGCTGAATCTCAGCCTCACGGCCGATTACGGGATCGAGTTCGCCTTCGCGCGCAAGACCGGTCAGGTCGGTTCCGTACTGGTCAAGCACCGGGGTGAGCGAATGTTCGGTCGTGGTTTTGCCGTTTATCGTCTGCTTGCTGACTTCTTCCCCTGTGAGAATGGAACGGAGCAGCACGAGATCCGCGCCGAGATCCTCCAAAATTCGGACGGCGACGGAATCCCGTTCGCGCAGGATCGCCAACAGGATATGTTCCGTGCCGATATAGCTTGTTTTAAGCGATTTTGCTTCGTAAAGGCTGAGCTCAAGGATTTTTTTCGTGCGCGGCGTGTAGCCGAAACTATCCGTGAAATGATAGTCTCCGCGGCCGACGAGTTCGTCCGCGCGCTCCTGCGTGGCTTGATCGGTCACAACGAGAGAGGCGAGCGCTTTTGCAGCTGCTCCTTCCTCCTCGCGGATCAGACCTAAAAGAAGGTGCTCGCTGCCGACATAGTTATGCCCCATGTCGCGCGCGGCTTCCTGCGCGAGCGCCAACGCCCGTTGCGCGCCCAGCGTACATCTTTCCGAAAAGCCCATAAATGCTCCTTTGAGTCGATGTGCTTTTCTAAATATTGTATCTCAAACGCGCACAGCAGGCAATCGAAACGGATAAAAAGGATGAAAATCTCGTGTCGGCATGATATTATATCATCGGTTCGTCCTGCCCGGCGGCGGCATATAATAGTAAAGGTATATATGCCAATAATCTGAACGGGAGAGATTACAATGATTTATCTGGACAACAGCGCAACCACGAGGACGCTGGACGCGGCAGCGGACGTGGCGCGTGCCTATATGAATATTCGTTTCTTCAATCCTTCGGCGGCGTATTCCCCGGCGGTCGAATCCGAAAAGGCGGTGGATTCGGCAAGGGCGAGACTCGCGCGCGTCATCGGCGCGCAGGCGGATGAGATCGTTTATACATCCGGGGGAACGGAAAGCAACAACGCCGCCATATCCGGCACACTCAAGGCTAT
>CAZJYV010000008.1:11127-24277 GCA_964550295.1 uncultured Clostridium sp.
ACAACGACGATTTTAGGAATGCTCACGTCATCGTCGCGGTTGCCGGCATGGAAGGGGCACTCCCTTCTGTCATCTGCGGGCTTGTAGACGTTCCTGTCATAGCCGTGCCGACTAGCATCGGCTACGGAGCATCCCTCGGTATACGAGGTGATCAAAGCATATGCCGCCCTTGGCTACGATGTGGCTGAAGCGCCGGTCAACGCTATGGGTGCTATCGATATCGATGCATTGGCTTCGCTTGTGACCGGGGATACGATGCTTGTGAGCGTCATGCAGGTGAACAACGAGGTTGGCGCGGTGAACGACGCGGCATCGATCTATAAAACCGTCAAAAGCCGCGCACCGGATGCGGTCGTACACATGGACGGCGTGCAGGGATTTTTAAAAGTCCCTTTCAGCGCGGCGAACACCGATCTGTATAGCGTCAGCGGCCATAAATTTCACGCACCCAAGGGCGTCGGAGCGCTGTATGTCAAAAACGGCGTACGCTTCGCCGGTGGGCAGGCGGGCGGCGGGCAGGAAAACAACCGCCGTTCCGGCACAACGAACACACCCGGCATCATGGGGATGGACGCGGCGGTCGCGGATTATACGGAGCATGTCGAGGCATACAGGCGGCACATGTATACCTGTAAACTCCGGCTCGCGAAGAATTTGCTTTCGATCGGGGATACGGTGATCAACGGCCCGATGCCCGCGGACGGCGCACCGCACATCCTAAATGTTTCCTTCCTCGGCGTACGGGGCGAGGTTTTGCTGCACGCGCTTGAGGCGAAGGAGATTTACGTTTCCACCGGCTCTGCATGCTCCGCCCATAAAAAGGGTAAAAACAGAATTTTGACCGCAATGGGTGTGGTCGGCGCTCGGCAGGATGGGGCAATCCGTTTCAGCCTATGCCCGTTCAATACGGAGGCTGAAATGGATATAGCGGCTGCGGCGATTTTCGAACAGGTGGCGTTTTTAAGGCGATACAAGAGAAGATAACAGCAAGGGAGTATGAAAGTGGAACAGGTTTTGCTCGTCCGTTACGGAGAAATTCACCTGAAGGGGCTTAACCGCCCCTTCTTTGAGCGCAAACTGCTGGACAATATCAAGCAAGCGCTTTGCGGCTTCAACGCGAATGTACGATATGATCAGGGCCGTTTTTTCGTGTCCGGGGTCGGGGATGAACACATGGAAGATGCATGCGCGCGGCTTACGCGCGTATTTGGCATCCATTCGATCAGCCCGGCTGTATCCGTTGAAAAAGAATGGTCCGCTATTGAAGCCGCGGCGGCGCAGATGATGCAAGCCGCGCTCGATGGCGGAAACGGAAAGCACACCTTCAAGTGCTTCTGCCGCCGGTCGGACAAGCTTTTTCCCATGATATCGGAGGAAATTAACCGCGAACTCGGTCACGCGATGCTCGAAAGGTTTCCGCAATTATCGGTTGACGTGCACGATCCGGAAATTAAACTGTGCGTGGAGATTCGGGATCGAGCCTTCCTCTACGCGCGCGAGCTCATGGGTGCAGGAGGGATGCCCACGGGGACCGCAGGACGCGTCGCGCTGCTTATTTCAGGCGGCATCGACAGCCCGGTCGCAGGCCATATGATGGCGCGAAGAGGTCTGCAGCTTTCCGCCGTGCATTTCTACAGCTACCCGTATACGAGCGAACGCGCGAGAGAGAAGGTCGTCAAGCTGACGGAACTCGTTGCCCGGTATGCAGGCATCATCAGGCTGCACCTCGTTCCGTTCACCGAGATACAGCTTGCCATCTACGACAAATGTCCGCCGAAAGAAACGACCGTCATCATGCGAAGGCTTATGATGGAGATCGCCGAACGGATTGCCACGGTCGACGGTGCGCGCGCCCTCGTTACGGGCGAGGCGCTCGGTCAGGTTGCGAGCCAAACGCTGGAAAGCCTGTGCGTGACGGACGACGCTGTGTCGATGCCCGTTTTCCGCCCCTTGATCGGTTTTGATAAGGAGGATATCGTAACCCTCGCCAAGAGGATTGGCACATATGAAACCTCGATTCTGCCTTACGAAGACTGCTGTACGGTGTTCGTGCCTTCGCATCCCGTGACCAAGCCGAAACTCAGCGAGATCCGCGCGAGCGAAGCGGCGGTGGATTTTTCGAGTATGATCGAAAAAGCAATTGCCGATACGGAGTCTCTGGACATCAATTAACCTTTTATTCACGGGCTATTGCAGCTCCGGCATGATATAATTTGGCATAAAAGGAGGGCGTTGAGATGAAAAAATGGATTGCAATCGCGCTGCTTATCGCGTTCATGCTTTCCGCGTGCGCGTCTCCGAATGCCGGAAGCCCAGCGGGCGCGACATTGGAGCCCGCCTCATCGCCGACGCCTGAAAACACGGACGCCTTTATCCCGGTGACCGGCACGACTTACGAAAGGCTCAACCTCGTACGCCGCGAGCATACGTATGGCGAGGGGAATGCGTTGATCTATCCTGCCGTCGACTCGGACGGATATGATACGCTCAACGCTGCGATTTATAAAAAAATCCTCACGGGTCTAAGCGAAATGACCGCGCCCGTTTACACGTATTTCAATATCAAATGCAATCAAGACGGCATCCTTTCCATCCTTGTGAACTATTATGACATGGAAACGCGAGAGCTGTACATCAAACTGCCCATGACCTTTGACGTTGCCACAGGAAACGAGATATTGATTCAGGATTGCTTTGGCTCGGTCGATGACAGGTGGCGCTCCGTGTTGCCCGATATCGTAACAAATCAAATGGAAAGCATCGACATGACGCTTCTGTCGGATGTGCTTCCGATTGCGGACGGGCAACTGTTCTACCTAACAGGCAGATCGCTCGTGCTGCTGTATCGTCCATATGAAATTACGACTTTTCTTTCGGGCTGGCCCGAATTCAGCATCGGATATGACCTAATTTCTTCCTATATCGATGAAAACGCAGCCGCCGCGCGCCTGATTCACATGGACGAAACGGCTGCGGACGCGGAGGGCGGCGCATGAGGTGCTCGTGCAGGGTTTGCGGAACGTATATGGTTCAGATGGAGCATGGCCTTTCGAGCGGCTGCAAGTGTCCGGACTGCGCCAACGAATGCCATGACTGCATGGGCAGCGTGCAGCCGCCGATGAAAATCGACGATTTGAGGCGTCGCATAGAAGAAATGCTTGAGCAGGAAAACGAGAAAGGGAAAAAATGACGAAGCGGAACGCACCTAAAGGAACATCGCCCATGAACGCTGCGCTGCATTTTCTTTCCGCACGGCCGCGTTCTGTGCGCGAGGTGGAGGATAAGCTCGATTCGTTGAATTTCGGCGAAGGGGATATCGGCATGACCGTGGCGCGCCTCAAGGAACTTGGACTACTGAACGACGAAGCGTTGGCGGCTGAATTTGTCGCTACCAGGCTGTCCTCAAAACCGCTTAGCCGCAGGAAACTGCGCGAACAGCTCCTGGCGCACAGGCTTGCGGGCGACATCGTTGAGCAGGCGCTTGGCACGGTTGACGACGCAGCTGAGGCGGCCAACGCGCTTGCGATAGCCGAAAAATATGCGCGGCAGTTCGCAGCCCTCGACGCGGACGAACGTAAACATCGTGTGATGCGAAGGCTTGTCGGGCGTGGGTTTGAATATAACGCTTCCAGAGCCGCCTTAGAGCAACTTTTTGGGGACGCGCAGGGATTGGAAACCTGCAAAGAGGATGAAGATGACGAAGATTGATCCGCAAGCGGCCAGGGAGAGATTGACGACGGAAACGCTTGGACAATCCGTTTTTTATTATGAACAAACCTGTTCGACAAACGCGGATGCTAAGGAGCTTGGTCGGGCCGGTGCACCGCACGGCACGCTCGTGCTCTGCGCACGGCAGACGGCGGGGCGGGGCAGGCGCGGCAGAAGCTGGCTTTCGGAAGAAAACGCGGTTTGCATGACGGCGGTTTTGCGCCCGGCTTTTCCGATGGAGCTTGCGCCGCGCTATGTAATCGCTTTAGCGGTGGGCGTTTGCCGGGCGTTGCGCTCCTTTGGGGCAAACGCACTGATTAAATGGCCGAACGATATCATGGTTGCCGATAAAAAAATTTGCGGCATCCTTCTTGAGGCCGACGCTTCAGGCTTTGTTGCGGCCGGCATCGGCGTAAACGTGAATCAAACGGATTTTCCGGAGGATATTGCGGCAACAGCGACCTCGCTCGCGGCTGAGACAGGCAAGCAAGCTGACCCGAATGAGGTCATCGCTGCCATTCTGAACGCATGCGAACCGCTCTTGGACACATGCGCTAGCGCGGAAGGTTACGCAACGCTTCTTGGCATTTATCAAACCCTTTCGAAAACGATCGGCAGCCGCGTGCGCGTATTCGCGCCGGGGGCGGAGTATACAGGTGTGGCTATCGGCCTTGATTCGCTCGGGATGCTCATCGTAAAAAAGGATTCCGGCGAAACGGTCACAGTCAGTGCGGGCGACGTTACGATACGCGGAGCAAACAACGATTAGTTTGCCATGCCCGGAGGCGAAACATCCGCAATGGATTTCTTGTGAGAAGCATGTTAAACTATACGGCGGGATGAACGCCGTAACGCTGCAAAAAGAGGATATAGCAAAGCTCCTGCCGCCGCGGAGAAAAGATTGCTCCAAGCGGAATAACGGCAAGGGACTTTTGATCGCGGGCAGCGCCGGTTTTTCAGGCGCAGCCCTGATGACGTCATGCGCCGCGCTGCGCGCAGGGATTGGCACGCTCAAAACGCTTGTGCCAGAACCTGTTGCAGGGGCGCTTTTTGCGCTGCCTGAGGCGATGTGCATGTGTTACCCGAACGAGGATTGGGATGAAGGCGCCGCTTGCTTTGCGGCACCCTATATCCGGGAGGCAACTGCGATTGCACTAGGCCCGGGTATCGGCAGGGGCGATGGCCGGGAGGGGTTGCTTCGGGCGGTTCTCGCCGCAAACAAACCCGTTGTTATCGATGCGGACGGGTTGTACGCGCTTTCCCGGATCGAAGATAAACGCGCCGTTTTGCATGGAAACGCTGTGTTGACGCCACACCTCGGGGAGATGGAACGTCTCACGGGTATCAAAGTGGTTGATATCATTGCGCAGCAGGAAGAAATCGCGACTCAATTCGCCTGTGAATGGGGCTGCACGGTGCTGCTCAAACATCATGAGAGCATCGCGGCATCTCCGGACGGAAGAGTTGCACGCAACGTCACGGGCAATCCCGGCCTTGCCAAAGGCGGCAGCGGGGATGTTCTGGCTGGTCTTGTACTCGCCTTCCTCGGACAGGGACTTGAACCGTTCGACGCCGCATGCGCAGGCGCGTATCTGCTGGGCGCGTCGGCAGACGAAGCGTTCGGCATCCTGCGCGAGCGGATGCTCATGGCGCGTGACGTCATACAAGCGGTAGAAATGACGATGGAAAAGTTTTTATAAAAAAAGATACTGGAGGTTGACGTCATGCTTATGTTGAAGAACGGGATGTTGCTCAACGTGGATGGAACCTGGAGCACCGGTGATATCGCGCTGGAAAAAGGAAAGATCGCCGCTGTCGGTGTAAAACTCGATCATCCGGGTGCTGAGGTGCGGGATGCTTCCGGCTGCTATGTCATGCCCGGCCTTGTGGATGCACACTGCCATATCGGCATGTGGGAGGATACCATCGGCGAGGCGGGAGCGGACGGAAATGAAATCACCAACCCCGTGACGCCGGAACTGCGCGCGATCGACGCAATCAATCCGTATGACCGCTGCTTTGAGGAAGCGTGTGCCGCCGGCGTCACCACCTGTGTGACGGGCCCGGGCAGTGCCAACGTGATTGGTGGACAGTTCGTTGCGATGAAGACTTACGGTGACTCTGTGGAGAATATGACGCTGCGTTTTCCTGTGGCTATGAAGGCGGCTTTTGGAGAAAATCCGAAGCGCTGCTATGGGGCGCGCGAAAAAACGCCGGAAACGCGCATGGCGACCGCAGCGATTTTCCGCAAAGCGCTTCTGGATGCGCAGGAGTATGTAAAAAAGATTGAAAAGGGCGAAAAGGACGCGGAAAAAGTGCCTGAGCGCGACCTGGGCAAAGAAATGATGGCCAAGGTGATCCGGCGCGAGCTGCCGCTCAAGATACACGCGCACCGCGCGGACGATATCCTTACTGCTATCCGTATCTGCAAAGAATTCAATGTGCGGTTTACCCTTGAGCATTGCACGGAAGGTTATATGATCCCAAAGTTTATCAAAAAAGCGATTACGGAGCAGGACGCGGGCATCATCATCGGGCCGCTGTTGACCGAGCGCAGCAAGATTGAGCTAAAGAACCTCACCTTTGAGGCGCCGCGTATCCTCTGGGAGAACGGCATCGAATTTGCGCTGATGACCGACTCGCCCGTTATTCCGCAGCAGTATCTTCCTATCTGCGCGGCGCTTGCCGTGCGCGAGGGTCTGCCGGAAACGGAAGCGCTTCGCTGCATCACCATCAACGCGGCGAAAATTACGGGAATCGACGATCGCGTCGGCTCGCTTGAGCTTGGCAAGGATGCTGACATCGCCGTGTTCAACGGACATCCGCTGGATTTCCGCACCCGTTGCACGCTCACGCTTGTGAACGGGATCGTCGCGCACGAGGAATAAGTATGCCGTGCTGCCAGATCGCATCAGATAAGCAAACCTACCGCATGTGGGTGCGCGAGAGGATTGCCGCGATGGACGACGCCGCGCGCAGCGCACTCTCCGCCGCGGCTTGCTCAAACGCCGCATCGCTTCCGGCGTTTCAGAAGGCGGAGACGATTCTTGCTTATAAGCCGATTCGGGGTGAATGTTCCCCGGATATACTCGTGGCGCTCGCGCGCGGGTCGGGCAAACGCGTAGCGTTTCCGCTTTGCATGGCGGAGGGACAACTCGCGCTCCACATCGCCGAATCGGATGCGGATTTTGTTATAGGCGCGTATGGCATATCAGAACCTGACCCAAAACGCTGCGGGTATATCGCGGCGGATGAGGTGGATTTCGCCATTGTGCCGGGCGTTGCGTTTGATGAATCCTGCAACCGCGTCGGACATGGCGCGGGGTATTATGACAGGCTTTTATGCGGATTTCGCGGCGTAAAGATGGGACTGGCTTACCAATGCCAGATCTTTGTATCCGTTCCTGCGGGCGAACATGACATCAGGATGGATTATGTGGTGACGAACAATGGAATTATTGTTAATAAACGACAATAATGCTTGTACGCATCATGGAAGCAATGATAAAATAATATGATGAAAGGTTGGGTTTGTGCGTGCGCATAATCGCGGGCGAGAAGAGGGGTACGATCATTCAAACCCCAAAGGGCATACATACGAGGCCGACGCTCGACCGGGTACGGGAGTCGCTGTTCGGGATTCTGCAGTTCGATGTGCCGGATGCGGTCGTATTTGATCTGTTTGCAGGTTCAGGCGCACTCGGTTTTGAGGCGATATCGCGCGGCGCGAAGAAGGCAGTCATCAACGATGCGGCGCGGCAGGTGTATGCGGTTATCGAGGCGAACGCGACTAAACTCGGCTTTGCGGACAGGGCTGTCCTCTATTGCCTCGACTATACAGCGGCGATCAGACGTGCGGCCGCAGCGGGGATGCGTTTCAATATCGTTTTCCTCGATCCGCCGTATGACGCCGGCTTGATTCCCAAAGCAGCTGCTGCGCTGCGGGAAGCGGATGTGCTCGCTGAAGGATTCGTCGTTGCAGCGGAGCACCGGACGAAGGACGCGCCGGAAACGCCCGTAGGCTTCCGCGTTTCGGACAGTAGAGGCTATGGCGAGACAGCGATATCCTTTTTCAGGGAGGGCTCATAAATGCGGCGTGCGATTTATCCGGGCAGCTTCGATCCCTTCACGCTCGGACATATGGATGTTCTCCTGCGGGGATGCCGCCTGTTCGATGAAGTACTCGTGTGCGTGACCGAAAACTCCTCCAAAAATGCGCTGTTCGACATTGACGAACGTGTGGGAATGATCCGCCTCGCCATAGAAGAAGCAGGGTTGCGTAACGCGCGCGTGGATTGCTTCGCAGGTCTGACGGCAAGGTACGCGCAATCCGTCGATGCGGGATACATTGTGCGCGGCCTTCGGAACGCCACTGACTTCGCGTATGAATCGGAGATGGAGGTTTACAACAGGCTGCTCGCTCCCGAAGTCGAAACGGTGTATCTGAATTGCGATGTGAAAACGGCGCATATCAGTTCCAGCGCGGTGCGCGAGCTGATCAAATACGGTGCGGATATCGGCACGCTCGTGCCGGATCGAATAAATAAATATGTCTCTGAAAGGTTGAAAAACGATGAGTAATAGCGTACAGAACATGCAGATATTCACGATCATAGGCCAGCTTGAGGAACTTATCGAAAAGAGTCCCCGGCCTAAAATCGGCGGCAGCGCGAATAAGCGCATCATCAGCGCCGATGAAATCATGGATCTTCTGGGCGACCTTAAAGTGACCATACCCGAGGATATCCGCCGTGCGAACAGCGTAATCATCGAGTCGCAAACCATGATCGACAATGCGGAGGAACATGCGAAGGAGGTCGTCGCCAAAGCGCAGCAGGATTCCGAGATGCTGATCGTCAAAGCTCAGGCTACCGCGAAGGATATCCACGAAAAGGCGCAGGCGGAGTATGAGCGCCTGATTTCCGAGGATGAAATCTATCAGGAAGCGCAGCGCCGCGGGAAGCTTCTTGCTATGAAGGCGGAAGCGAATGCGGGCATGGTGTTCAGCAGCGCGAAAAAATATGCGGACGACGTTCTGCGCGACCTGGAAAACTTTCTGGACGAATACAAGCAGCTCGTCGCCATCAACCGCAAGGACCTCGACGTGCGTACGGATAGCGAACCGCAATCGGTGCAGCCGATCCAAGCGATACAGGGGGTGCAGCAGCGCACCGTGTCCGCACCCGTGCAGAAACCGCGCGCGCAGGCCCCTGTCGCGCCTGTACCAGAGAACGAATTCGATTACGATGATGAAGATGACGAAGAGGATTCAGGCTCCATTTTTTCAAAACTCTTCGGCAGGAAGAAGAAAAACGACGACGTGCGTTTTGACGACGAGCAATAAGCTTCATACCGATTTCATTGCAGGACGGAATCAGATTCCGCCCTGCATGTTTTTTGTGCGATACCCTTTTGTGCGGCGTACCGCACACAGCAGCAGCACCAAGCCCATTGCAAATAGGGAGACCGCAAAGATCGCACAAGCGGAAACCGCGTTGCTGAGCACCTGGTCGAGGCTTGCTCCCGCAGGGGATATGCCCTTTGCACACAGAGGAAACAGCAGGAAGGCAATCAGTGCGGAAAGCGCAGCCTGCGCCAGCTTCACAACGACATACCGACCGAGGTCGATCCGCATGAAAAGCATGGACTGTACGGCGATGCAAAGACCGCCGAAGGTGAACGCAAAGGCGGATACCGTGACGATCGAACGAAGTCCCATGCCGGATTGCGCAATTTCGTTTGCCCCGGACGCTACTTCTAAAAATGCGGAAAGCACCGCCTCAACGGATCGCCCATTGCCCCCAAGCGCGTTGACGATCATGCGTGCCGGCCATGTGAGAACTGCTGTGATGCCCGCTACATCGAGCATGGTTTCGAGTACGCTGAAAAAGACAACCGTACCGCAAATCCCCAGCAGCGAGGTGACGGCATCCGCGATCGCGGAGGGAAGGAGCTTTGATGCGGGCATCGGTTCCGCAGTCCTGTGCATTTTGACATCAAGCATGCCATAGCGCAGGCACAGACCGAAAAAAACGAGGGAGCTGATGAGTTGACCGGCGATGAGCGGCACCGCAAAAACCGGCGTGCCAAGCATGACAGACGCATATGTTCCGCAGATATAAATCGGACTGAGCGTATTGAGGGAAGCCGCAACGAGCGTGGGTCCGTAAGGATAACGTCCGTTCGGATCGAATGAAGCGCATAGCCGCGCGCCTGAGGGAGCGCCGGAAACAAACGAAAGCGCGAAGAGCGCGACGGGGTCCGAGGGCTGCATGGCACCGCTGACCTGCATAACGCGCGCACATACGAAAAAAGGCAGCAGGGAGGGCAGAAGCACGTTTTGCCACAGCACAAAACCCTCGCGCGCGGCCTGCGCCGATTCCTTGTTAAATGCGATAAGCAGCACGCACAGCGCTGCGCAAAGAATAAAAACGATTCGCCTCTTCATACATCAAATGTATGCCGGACGTATCGCAGGATATCAGAATTTAGATCATCATCATTGGGCGCGAGAATTCGTATTCCGGAGGATATGGGGATGGGGCGGCCATCGAAAGAATCTCGCCCGCAAATAGGTCGATATTGAGCATAGCTTTCGCTTCGTCACTGAGCGCGTCACAATCGAACTTACCGGTGACGACCGGCAGGGAAGAAGCCCGTGCAAGCTGTGAGAGCAAGCCGGACGATCCCTTCCTGACCCCGAGAACCCGCAGGTAAAGCGGTGCAGGAAAAGCACGCACGGCATCCTTGGAGATACCAAGCAGCGCACACGAGAGGATCCTCCTTAGGCGTGCCGCCGTATAGCGTTTGGATTTGATCGCTGTGAGAAGTTCGCTGTAGCCTGTGCAGCGCCGCGCCTCGCGGTATATCGCGTTCTCAAGGCCTTCGATCACATCGGGCAGCCGCTCAAGCTGCGCGGGCGAGAGCTTGCGCAAGGCATACAGGAGGACATCGGAAAGTGCAGCAGCTTTGCAGGGCGCGCGGAGGTCGGCAACGAGCCGCATGGCATCCCGATAAACATCCTCCGGAACGCAGGCGCGGAAAAAAGTCATGTCGCACGAATCGAGCGCCGCGCGCAGGGCGGACGCGCTCGCAAACGCGCCGTACGCATGGAGCGAATCATGCGCTGCGCCGAGCCGGGCAACCGGAATCGGCCGAATGGCCGGGAAAGCCGCGTCGATGGCTTTGATGTATTCGCAGCCGAGTATGTTGTTGGGAGAAAGGAAGGCGTCGGAAAGTGCCGCATCGCCATGCACGTCCGCGCATGCGCAGGCCCGCGCCGATGGGAAAGACTTGCCGCAGGAAAGGTGGAAATCAAGCCGCTGCTTCAATAGCTCTCCTTCGACAGCGCTCATGGCCGCAAGTTGCCGAAGGGTGTCCTGATCTGCGTTTTCCGCGCCGAAAGAAAGTGCGCCCACGATGCCGCTCAGTCCAAGAAGCGCCACGCCGCCCTTCGCGAAGCGTTCCGCGTTCGCGAGGGCGAATACCGTGGGCAATTCAAATACGATATCTGCACCATGGGCAAGCGCCCATTTCGCGCGCGTGAACTTATCTGTGCAAGCCGGTTCTCCGCGCTGGGTGAAACTGCCGCTCATGGCGACTGCGACCGATTGCGCACCGGACAGTTCCCGTGCGCGCGCCAGCTGATATTGATGTCCATTATGAAAAGGGTTGTACTCCGCGATGATGCCCACGCACGATATCATGAAGCGCCCTCCGCCGTGTTTTTGAAGATTATAGCATATTGAGAGAAAGCGATGAATAAAAAAGCGCAGATTTGCGGAATAAATTCTGGCGAATGGTACAATTGAAGTATCGATTGTGTTATAATATCAACTCGGGGCTAAAAAAATCACGACTTTTCTAACCTGAAAGGAGATACCGAAAAATGTCAGTCCTGGATAGGATCAGGGAAAGAGCAAAAGCCGACCTGAAGCATATTGTTCTAGCCGAGGGAACAGAGGAGCGCACCGTTCAGGCCGCTCAGCTGATCACCGAGCAGGGCATCGCGCACGTTACGCTGATCGGCAAATTGCAAGAAGTATACGCTGTTGCGGCGAAGTATAGCGTCAACCTTGACGGAGTCGATATCATTGACCCCGAAACCTCACCCGATTATCGGCGTTATGCGGATTGGTTTTACGATCTTCGTAAAGAAAAAGGCGTCACGCCCGAAAAAGCGCTTGAACAGATCGCAGATCCTCTTTTCTACGGCGCAATGCTGATTAAGGATGGCAAGGCTGACGGTATGGTTGCCGGCGCCATCAACACGACGGGTAACACACTTCGTCCGGGTCTTCAGATCATCAAAATGGCAAAAGGGATCTCTACCGTTTCAAGCTGCTTTATCATGGAAGTGCCGGATCCGTCCTATGGGGATGACGGCGTTCTGATTTTCGGCGATTGCGCCGTGAACATCGACCCCACTGCGGAACAGCTCGCAGCCATCGCAATCGCATCCGCGCAAACCGGCAAGGCGCTGTGCGGAATTGATCCCCGGGTTGCGATGCTTTCCTTCTCTACGAAGGGGAGCGCCAAGCACGAGAACGTCGATAAAGTCGTTGCGGCGACAGTGCTGGTCAAGCAACTTGCCCCTGAACTCAACGTGGATGGCGAGCTGCAGGCGGACGCTGCGCTTGTTGAAAAGGTCGGCAAGTTGAAAAGCCCCGGCAGCCCGGTTGCAGGCCATGCCAACGTGCTGATCTTCCCGGATCTTCAGGCGGGCAACATCGGTTACAAGCTCGTGCAAAGATTGGCGGGGGCGGAAGCTGTCGGCCCCATTTGTCAGGGTTTCGCGCGTCCCATCAACGATCTCTCACGCGGTTGCAGCGTGGAGGATATCGTTAACGTCGTCGCAATCACCGCCGTACAGGCGCAGCAGGCATAAGGAAGGGGAAACAGCATATATGAAAATACTCGTGATTAACGCCGGAAGTTCCTCGCTCAAGTATCAGCTGATCAACGTGACGAAGTCCGAGGTCATCGCAAAGGGTATTTGCGAAAGAATCGGCATGGAAGGTTCTAAGCTGACCTATAAGCCTGCGGGGAAAGACAAATGCGAATTCCTCAGGGATATGAAGGACCATACCGAGGCCATACGCATGGTTTTGGACGTCCTTGCGGATGATAAGATCGGCGTTGTCAAGGATATGAACGAGATCGACGCAGTCGGTCACCGCGTTGTACACGGCGGAGAAAAGTTCTCGCAGTCGGTGCTGATTACGGACGAACTCATTGATGAGATTGAGCAGCTTTCCGTGCTGGCGCCTCTGCACAACCCGGCCAACCTGATGGGAATCCGCGCGTGCCGCGCCATTATGCCCCATGTTTCGATGGTTGCCGTGTTCGATACCGCATTCCATCAGACCATGCCGCCCGAGGCGTTCATCTACGGACTGCCTTATGAAGCGTATGAGAAGTTTTTGATCAGGCGCTATGGCTT
>CAZJYV010000009.1:0-24163 GCA_964550295.1 uncultured Clostridium sp.
AAAAGGATCTCCACACGGAGATCCTTTTGCTTTTGAAATAGTCATACTCGTGACGCGTCGGTGTTGTTTCAACGCTCGACCAGTTATTCGGTCGGCGGCAGGAAGCCAAGTCCGTATGCCGCGTCGTATGGGCAAAACATAATCAATGCGCGCTGGTCCATGTCGTATACAAGTTTGCGAATCCGGTGCGCCTCAGCGCGGCTGCATGCGCAGATGAGCACTTGTTTTTCCTTTCCGGTAAACGTGCCAACCGCTTTCATCGATGTGACACCGCGCTCAATGCCGGAAAGAATGCCGCCAGCAACTTTATCGCCGTCGTTCGTAACGATGATAGCGAGCTGCCCGGCTGTCAGCCTGTACGTGATTTTATCGATCAGCGTGGTTGCGACCGCCGTCATAAGGATGCCCTGCAAAACTGCGTCGATACGCCGGAACACGATGCCACCGAGCAAAATGACAATGCCGTCCGTCATAATACCAAGCGTACCGATGGAAAGATGAGGCATTTTTTTGCGAAGGCTCATGATCAAAAAATCCGTTCCGCCCGTGGATGATCCGCGCCTGTATATCAGCGCAAGCCCAGCTCCTGAAAACGCGCCGGCAAACAGTGCCGCCATGATCGGGTCACCCTCGTAAACAGGAAACAGCGGAAACACAACATCGAGAAACAATGTGCATATTGCCATGGTTTTTAGCGATTTGATTAAAAACCACTTGCCGAGTGTGCGATAGCAAAAAAGAATCACAGGAATGTTGAACAGCAATGTGCCGATGCCGATGGGTAATCCTGTGTAATAATTGACGATGACGGAGAGACCCGCAATTCCGCCCGGTGCGAAATGTGCTGCGGAAGCAAAGCTGAAGATTCCGGCGGCATAAAGCGCCCCGCCCACAATATCCATAGGGATATCTTTAAAAAAATCAATCCAGTTCCGTTTGGTTTCAGCACGCATGTGCTCACGCTCCCTTCGGCGGCGGCCTTACGAAGATTCCTTCACGGCATAATCAGTATAGCAAATGCGCCCAGATGATGCAAATTCCGGAAAATGCATACGAAAAAACCCGCCGCGCTTTTTCGCGAGACGGGTTTGAACCGATAAACAGCCTGTGTTCACATAGGTTAAATGCCCATTTCCGCTTTAACTTCACTGAAACAGCGTATGGCGAAATCGAGGTCTTCCTTCGTGTGGCCGGCGGAGACCTGCGTACGGATGCGCGCGCGACCTTGCGGAACGACGGGGAAGAAGAAACCTACAACATAAACGCCCTTATCCAACATGCGCGATGCAAACTCCTGTGCAACCCGGGCGTCGTAGAGCATCACAGGTACAATCGGGTGTGTGCTTTCCGGCACGTCGAAGCCCAGCTTGCCCAATTCCGCGCGGAAATAGCGCGTATTTTCGTGTACCCGATCGCGCAAAGCTGTCGACGCGCCGAGCAGGTCGAGCACCTTGATAGAAGCCGCGCAGATTGCAGGCGCAACGGAATTGGAAAACAGGTAAGGACGGGAACGCTGCCGCAGCAAATCGATGATCTCCTGCTTGGCGCAGGTATAGCCGCCACTCGCGCCGCCAAGCGCTTTACCGAGGGTTCCCGTAATGATGTCAACCCGGCCCATCACACCGCACGCCTCGTGCGTACCGCGTCCGTGTTCGCCCATAAAGCCGACTGCATGACTGTCGTCCACCATGACAAGCGCGCCGTATTCATCCGCAAGGTCGCAAATCTCGGGCAGCTTCGCGATGAAACCATCCATGGAAAAGACGCCGTCTGTCGCGATGAGTTTAATGCGGCAGTCACGCGCAGCCTCGAGTTGGTCACGGAGATCTTGCATATCGCTGTTTTTATAGCGGAATCTTTTGGCTTTACAGAGCCGCACACCGTCTATGATGCTGGCATGGTTCAATTCGTCCGAAATCACCGCGTCCTGTTCGGAAAGAAGCGTTTCAAACAAGCCGCCGTTCGCGTCGAAACAGGAGGAATAGAGGATGGCGTCATCCATCATCAGAAAATCGGCGATCTTGCGCTCAAGCTCCTTGTGAATCCGCTGTGTGCCGCAGATGAAGCGAACGGAAGAAAGACCATATCCCCATTGATCATAGCTGGCTTTGGCAGCTTCGATGATTTCTTTATTGCTCGAAAGACCGAGATAGTTGTTGGCGCACATGTTCAGCACGTCTTTTGCTTTTGTCGTATCGATGCGCGCTTTCTGTTCGGTTGTGATGATGCGCTCATCCTTATAGGTGCCTGCGGCCCTGATTGCGTCGAGTTCGTTTTGAAAGATGCCGTATGCCGACTTCATGTTGCCTCCTTGATTAATCCAACCAGTTGAGTATCACTTTTCCCGACTCGCCGCTGTTCATCGCGGCGAAGCCCTTTTCATATTCCGTATAGTGGAAGCGGTGCGTGATGATGGGATTCAAATCAAGGCCTGCCTCGATCATCGCAATCATCTTATACCAGGTTTCGTACATCTTACGCCCGTATATGCCCTGCAACGTGAGCCCTTTGAAAATTACGTCGTTCCAATCGATTACGGTTCCGGGACCGGCGATGCCCAGAAGCGCAACCTTGCCGCCGTTGCGCATGGACTTTAAAAGCTGATTGAGTGCGGCGCCGTTGCCGCTCATTTCAAGGCCGACATCAAAGCCTTCGACCATATCTTGATTCTTCATCGCTTCCTCAAGACTCTGGTTCTTCAGATTGACCGTTTGACTCGCGCCCATCTTTTTCGCGATGGAGAGGCGGTAATCGTTCACATCGGTGATGATGATTCTGCGCGCGCCGTTCTGTTTGCAAATGCCTACTGCCATCATGCCGATTGGGCCTGCGCCGGTGATAAGCACATCCTCGCCGACCACGTCGAACATGGTTGCGGTATGCGTCGCGTTGCCGTATGCGTCGAAAAATGAGATGATATCCTCGGAAATATTCTTGGAAATGGCGATCACGTTCGTTTCCGGTATACACAGATATTCGGCAAAAGCGCCGTCCCGATCCACGCCGACACCCTTGGTGAACTTGCACCAGTGACCGTTGCCCGCGCGGCAGTTACGGCAATGGCCGCATACGATGTGTCCTTCGCCTGAAACGAGCTGACCGACGTGATAATCGTGCACGCCGGGGCCAAGCTTCGAAATTTCGCCGACATATTCGTGACCGGTGACCATGGGTGGTTTTATGTGCTGCTCGCTCCACGCATCCCAATTGTAGATGTGCACATCCGTGCCACAGATGGCTGCCTTGTGGATTTTGATGAGCACCTCGCCAATGCCGGGTTCCGGGATGGGTACTTTCATCAGTTCAAGACCTTTGCCGCTTGCGCGCTTCACGAGCGCATCCATCATGCCTTGCATATTATGCCTCTTTATTATAGAATTGGTGCACGCTGTGTCTGCGCATCACACACAAATTATATATCGCATAAACTAAAATTACAACTGGCTGCCCCAAAAGCATGATATAAAGTGCAAATAATTGCAAACGCGTTTAATATTAAAATACATCAGTCCGCAAACCACGGACTAACTTAATACAACAGCGTTTCAGCCCCCTTTTTGTCCACGATGTATCGGGTTCCGTTGCGGGTGACTACGGCATACCCGTCTAGAAAAGGCTCGGCGTCGTCATATTGCGGCTGTATCAAATATGTGCCTGAAGTCGCGATATACCCCCATAGGCCGGTGGATGCGTCCTGAACGGCTGCGAGGCTGCTTGAGAACGATTGAGCGTCGCTGAATTTACATGCGATTTCAATCGAGCCGTTCGTGTCGATGTATCCCCACATACCGTCTACCCGAACCGCAGCAAAATCGTTTGAGAAGGAACGAGCGTTGTCGAACGCGGTGTGGAAGGCTGTTGAACCGCGGCTGTTGAGAAAATAATAGGAATCGCCCTCCTGTATGAGCGCAAAGCCGTCCGCGTACGGACTGCCATGCTGTCGGGAACTGAGAGTTGCGATTTTTTCACCGACCTTGTCGATGATGTAGCTGTTGCCGCTAGAAGAACGCACAAAGGCCACATCATCCGAAAAATCGGTTGCGAAAGCCCATTTTTCCGATATCGCGAATTGACCGTTGATATCGATATATCCATACTCCGATGAAACGCGTGCAATTGCCCGACCGCAATGGAAACAAGCGACCTCGTTGAAAAGATAATCGATCACGAGCTTGCCGTCATCATTGATAAAACCCCATTTTCCGCCGGATTCGACTGCGGCTCGATTTTCTGAAAAGCCCAAAACAGCGTTCCATGTCGGCTGCACAATCCATAAAAAGTTGCGTGATAACAAGCCGTAAAGTCCGTTTTGAGAAGCAAAGGCGACTTCTCCATCAAATTCCAGCGCCTGTTCATATGCCGGCGCACCGACAACCTCGCCTTTTGTGTTCTTATAGCCCCACAGCCCGTCCACACCCAGAAAGGGGATCAGTCTGCCCTGCGTGCTCGGCTGCGGTGATGCGGCAACCGTGGGAGTGGTATCCGGAGAAACAGAAGCCTCCATCATGCTTGCTCCGGGGGAAGCGGAAACATCCGCTCCAGGCGTGCCGCCGAGGGTAACGTCTCCTCCGCTTTGAACCAGGATGTTCGCTCCGCCGCCGGTATAGCAAATCGAAAAAATCGCTGCGCCTAAGATCAGAATGCCGATCAGATACAGATAGAGCTTAATCATGGAAACTTTGTTTGCGCTCCTGTTTTCTTTCATATCTTACCGCCGATGCATTATTTTTCAAAAGGTCACAATTATTACCTTGATTCTAGCAAATGTGCCGCTTAAAATAAAGTATCTCAACAAAAACGGTATTAGCAATCGACGAGGTTAAGAATGAAACGATATATCATCACATCAGACAGCACGGCCGATCTTGGCAAGGAGCGCATGGAAGAACTGGGTGTTCTCTATGTTCAATTATTCTATATCCGGGACAACGTGCCTAAACGCGACAGCATGACAGACCAGTGCGCGCTTGAAATTTATGATAACATGAGAAACGGCGTGGTCTACAAATCCTCTCAGGCGAACCCGGAAGATTTTACCGCGCTCTGGACGCCCGTTCTGGAGAGCGGGGAGGATATCCTATACATCGGCTTTTCATCCGGCCTGTCGGGCGTTGTGAACAGTGCGTTTATCGCGCGCAGCGAACTTGGCCCCAAGTTCCCGGAGCGCAAGATATTCATCGTGGATTCCCTTTGTGCTTCAGGCGGAGAAGGGCTGTTCCTTGAAAAGGTCGTCGCAAAGAAAAATGCAGGCGCCGCAATCGAGGAATGCCGCGATTATGCCGAGGCGCTCAAGCTGCGCATCAACCACTGGTATACGGTATCCGAACTTTCCTATTTAAGGAGAGGGGGGCGGGTGGCAGCGACTTCCGCAATCGTGGCGGATATCCTCAACATCAAGCCTGTTATGGATATGAACGACGAAGGCAGGCTCATCCCCCGCGAAAAGGCAAAGGGGCGCAAGGCTGCAATCCGCAGGATGTTCGAGCGCCTTTGCGAGCAAGCGGATATGAGCGAGAACGCCTATTTTCGTATCACCCATGCCGATTGCATGGACGATGCGCTTTCTCTCAAACAAATGCTGCAGGAAAAATTCAACGGCATTCCGGTTTATATTTCTATGGTCGGCGCGGTTATAGGCTCCCACTGCGGGCCGGGCACGCTTGCACTGTTCTTCATCGGCGAACCGAGAAAGGGATAACCCATCATGAAAAGCGGGGCGTTCTATACGCCCCGCCATTGATTTGATATTTATTTCTCCTCCAGTACGATCTGGATGAATCTTTCAGCAGCGGGGGAGAGGGGTACGCCTTCCAGCGAGATCAATCCGATGCTTCGGGAGGGCATGGGCGGCGTCAGCTTAATTTCAAACAGCTCACCGCTCTTGATTGCCCCGGCTGCGAATTCGTACGTTACACACGCGATCCCCAGACCGATTTTTGCGAACTCGACGAGAAGGCTGTGCGCACCAAGCTCAATTTCTGGTTTTAAAGACACGCCATATACCGCGGCGAAGTCGTCGAGATACTTGCGCGAATTCGAGGCTTTTTCAAGTAGAACAAGCGGTTCCCTGGAAAGCTCGTCTAACGTGACGGGGCGCGCGAGCAGCCGCTCAAACCGGGAGGAGGCGACGAAAACGTCGTGAACCTTGAGCACATCGCGTACAGACAGCGCGGTGTCGATCACGGGGAGGTTCACAAGGGCAATGTCAACCTTGCCGACCTTGAGCAGTTCAACCGTGTCCGGCGTGGTTCTGTTGGTAACCTGAAGCTGTATCTCCGGGTATTCGGAGTGAAATTTTTCAAGGTAGGGCAGCAGAAAAAACTGGCAAAGCGTGTCGCTCGCACCGATCATCAATCCGCCTGACTGAAGCGTTCTCATCCGGTTGAGCCTGTCCTCAGCGGCGGTAATGAGACTGACAGCCTTGTCCGCATAACTATAGAGCATGCGGCCTTCGCTTGTGAGAGAAATTCCGCGGCTTGTTCGCGCGAAAAGCGTACAACCCAGCGCGTCTTCTAACCTGTGCATAGACTGGCTGATTGCAGGTTGGCTGACATAAAGTTCCCTCGCTGCGTGTGAGAGACTGCCGCAGCGCGCAACGGTGCAGAAGATGCTGTACAGATCAAGATCGATGGCCATGACATTCACTCCAATCATAAAGGAAACTTATAGCTATTATATTGGCTTTACAAGGAGAATGCAAGAAGGTTTGCGCATATATCGTGCAAAAACAGCACGTTGATGGTATAATAAAACAATAAGATGTATTTGCAGGGAGGTTTCTGATATGAATCAAATCGACATCGCTTCCGCAACCGGTCTGTGCAAGCTCAACGTTAGGATATGGGAGCCTGAAGGCAGGCCTAAAGCCATTCTGCAAATCGTACACGGCATGGCGGAACATATTGACAGATATGATGATTATGCAAGATTTTTTGTACAAAACGGCATTCTTGTTGTAGGCGCGGATCTTGCCTCGCATGGCAGAAGCTTTGTCGAGGGCGGTGTGCAGGGGTATTTCGGAGAGAACGATGGATGGAGTGCGCTCATCGAGGATATTCGTACGCTGCATCTGTATATAAAAGGAATTTATAACGATGTGCCATACTTTCTGTTCGGGCACAGCATGGGCTCGTTCCTCGCGCGGACATATGCATCGCGCCATGGAAACGATATGGACGGCTTCATCTTTTCCGGCACCGCCGGAAGCAATCCGGCGCTTGTGATTGCGAAAATCATTGCAAAAAGCGAAATTAAAAAAAGCGGAGTTACAGCCAAAAGCCCGATGCTCAACAACCTTTCCTTCGGCACATACAACAAAGCCTTTAAGCCGAACCGTACGGAATTCGACTGGCTTTCCGTCAACGAGGAAAACGTCGACCGCTACGTTGCGGATAAGAATTGCGGTTATGTCTTCACTGCAGGCGGATTCCGCGATTTATTCAGCGGGCTGGAAGAAATCGGCGAAAAATCCTGGGCGGGAAAAGTCGCAAACAAACCGATCTTTATCATTGCGGGGAGCGAGGACCCCGTCGGCGCGAAGGGCAAGGGCCCAACCGAGGTAGCCAAAGCGCTGACGGCGACCGGGCATGATGTTACGCTGCGCATCTATCCGGGCATGCGGCATGAAATACACAACGAAAACGGTAAGGATCAGGTGTGGAAGGATACCCTATCCTTTATCAACACGCACAGCTGACGGAGGTAAGCCTTTGACGCGGTATGACTGGGGCGAGTTGTATAAAGAGCTTTCATCCTGCCAGGAATGCGGGCTGGGGAAAACGCGCAACAACGTGGTCGTCGGCATGGGAAATCCGGATGCCGACGTAATGTTTGTGGGCGAAGGGCCTGGTCGGGATGAAGACCTGCAGGGCCTGCCTTTCGTCGGCGCAGCCGGGCAACTGCTGGATAAAATGATGGCAGCGATCGGACTGGATAAAACAAAGGTCTATATCGCAAACATCGTGAAATGTCGTCCGCCGGGCAACCGTACACCCGTTGATGACGAGGCGCATGCATGCTTGCCGTATTTGCGCGCACAGGTAGCGCTCGTTCGGCCAAAGATCATCGTATGCCTCGGAAGAACCGCCGCGCGTTTTCTGTTTGACGAGGAGATCCGCATCACAAGGGATCGCGGCGTCTGGCGATGCAAGAAAGGCGTTTGGATGCTGGCGACCTATCACCCCGCGGCGCTTTTGCGCGATGAGAGCAAAAAAGCCGAAGCGTGGTCGGATATGAAGGCGATCAAGGTCAAGCTTGGTGAGCTTAGCCCTGAAAAGTAAGGTTATGGGCTTGTACGGCGCCATCGGTAATGATATAATCAATCGTTAATTTTATTCGGAGGATCAATCCATGTCAGGACATTCCAAGTGGGCGAACATCAAAAATAAAAAAGAAAAGACAGATGCTCAGCGCGGCAAAATCTTTACGAAGATCGGCCGCGAATTGGCTATGGCCGTCAAGGAAGGCGGAGGCGACCCCAATAATAATGCAAAGCTCCGCGACGTAATCGCCAAAGCCAAGGCTGCAAATTTGCCGAACGACAACATCAACCGCTCGATTAAAAAAGCAGCGGGCGAGATGGGCAGCGTCAATTATGAGGAGATCACCTATGAGGGCTACGGCCCCAACGGAATTGCGATGATCATCGAGGTGGTGACGGACAACCGCAACCGCACGGCTGCGGAAGTCAGGCATATGTTTGACAAAAGCGGCGGCGCGCTCGGCGCTTCAGGCTGCGTTTCGTGGATGTTCAATAAGCGCGGGCTGATCGTGGTTGAAAAGAGCCTTTCGGTCGAAGAGGACGCATTGATGATGAAATCCCTCGACGCAGGCGCAGAGGATTTCGTTCCGCTGGATGATGTTTATGAGATTTACACCTCCGTGAACGACTTTACAGCCGTTCGCGAGGCGCTGGAGAATGATAAATATACATTCCTCTCCGCCGAGATTTCCATGATTCCGCAGACGACCGTGGATGCGAACGATCCTGAGCTTGCCGAAAAGGTGGAACGCATGATTGAGCGCTTCGAGGATAACGACGACGTGCAGCAGGTTTACCATAACGCAATCCTTCCCGAATATGAGGAGGAAGACTAAACCTTGTAAAATATCAAAGCGAGCGAGCGCTCGCTTTTGTTATTTTTGGCGGCATTAAGTCGCAAATCGGTACAATTATGTCAAATCCCGAAAACGCTTGAAAGCGGCTGTGCTGCATACTATAATCGCCTTAGAAAAGAAGGGGGGATGGCTCAATGTCGGCTCAGAAAATACTGATCTGCGACGATCAGCCGATTCTGCACGAAACGCTTGGGGTATATCTTGAAAACGAGGGGTTTGAGCATCATTCCGCAATGGATGGCGTAGATGCATTAAATAAATTCGTTTCGATTAAACCGGATTTGGTTTTGCTCGATATCATGATGCCGAAAAAATCCGGGATCGACGTATGTCGTGAGATCCGTGCGGCGAGCCGAGTGCCCATTATCATGCTCACCGCCAGAGGCGAGGAAATCGACAGGATACTCGGACTTGAACTAGGTGCGGACGACTACATCGTGAAGCCATACAGCGCACGGGAGGTTGTGGCGCGCATCAAAGCCGTGCTCCGGCGCATCACCGCCGCCAAGGAACAACCGCAGAAGGTGCTGCGTTTCGATGATTTGGAAATCAACATCAACAGCTACGACGTGCATGTCAAAGGGCAAAAAATTCCCTTTACACCTAAAGAGGTTGAGATTTTTCAACTGCTCGCCTCCCATCCGGGACGCGTTTTCGAGAGGGAACAGATCCTCACGCAGGTATGGGGCTATAACGATTTTTTCGGCGATACGCGCGCTGTGGATACGCAGATCAAACGCATCCGCCAGAAACTGCCGCAGGAGGGAGTCAGTTGGGCGATAAAAACCGTTTACGGCATCGGCTATAAATTCGAGGCGGGAAAATAATGAATTCGCTGCTCAAAAGAACGCTCGCGATGATTCTAGCGACCATAGTGCTGAGCGCCGCGCTGACGGCGCTCGTTTTCAGGGTCACCGGAACGCGGGCGTATGCCGATATTAAACTGAACGAACTTTTGCCGCGCGCTTATTTTCTTGCCGACAGATCGGGCGAGTTTATGCAGGGACTGATCAGCCAACAGGAATACGAAGCGACGGTTAATTCCGACCGCAAGGTCTGGGATGCGGAAATTTACATTTATGATGCGGAAGGAACCCTGATCATCTATTCAACGCGCGGGAATACTGAGCAGAATACGCTTCAGACCCGGAAATACCTCGCCGACGTGCTCGCTGGCAACTCGGTCAGTACGTTTACAATTAAGAACAGCTCCGGCGTGATCGTCGGCGCGCCGATAACAAGCGCTTATGGAAATGTGATCGGGGCCGCCTTTCTTGTAAAACCTCTACAGGAGCTGAACGCAACGCTTGCAAGCCTGCTTCGCGCGCTCGTGATCGCCATGATGCTATCCATGGTCATCATGATCCTGCCGTCGTATATCGCCTCGAAAAAGCTGACAGGGCCGTTGAAAACCATGAACACCGCGGCGCTAGCGATGGCGCGCGGCAATTTTACGATCAAAGCGCATGAAAAAGGCGGCGATGAAATCGCGCAGCTCGGCCATTCGCTTAACCTGCTCTCCGGAGCGCTTTCAGCATCAATCGGCGAGCTGACTTTTGAACGCAACAGGCTTCGATCGGTACTCAACGGGCTTGGAGAAGGAGTCGTCGCCGTAAACAGCCGTGGGGAAATCATGCAGTACAACCCCGCGGCATTGGCGCTGATCGGCTGTGAAGAAAACGCAATCGCGGAACACGACATATACCGCTCTGTCGATTCGGAGATTGCGAACGTTCTTTCCGGGCAGGCGGATACAGCTGTTGCGGAGAGGGCGAGAAAGGAACTGATTCTCCGCTTTACAGTGAGCGCGCTTCACGATGAAACGGGCGCGACGGAAGGCGCGCTGGTTCTCGTTCAGGATGTGACGGAGTCCGTGCGCCTTGAGCAAACGCGCCGCGATTATGTGGCGAATGTTTCGCATGAACTCAGGACGCCGCTTGCTTCCATTCGCAGTCTATCCGACGCGCTTTGCGACGGACTGGTCAAAAAGGATCAGGATCGGCTGCGCTATTACGGACATATTCAGAAAGAAACCATCCGCCTGTCCAGGCTCATCGATGATCTGCTCGAGCTCTCGCGCTTGCAGTCCGGAGCGGTTGCTCTGACGAAGCAGAGGATGAATCTGAAAGAATTGTTGTTGGATGTGGCGGAACGCTATACAAAGATTGCGGCGGAGAAGGGCTTCCGGATTGTACTGGAGGTCTCCGAGGATTTCCCTTCGGTTTATGGCAACCCGGACAGGACGGAACAGGTGCTTATTGCGCTCCTGGATAATGCAATCAAGCATAATGAAGGCGTCGGAGATATTCGGGTCCATGCGTATACGGCAGGTGAACGGCTTATTGTATCTGTCGCAAACGATGGAAAGATCGGCGATGAGGATATCGAGCATATTTTTGAACGTTTTTATAAGGCGGACCGTTCGCACTCCGGCGAAGGTACCGGGCTTGGGCTTTCCATATCCAAAGAGATCATGGATCTTCTGGGCGAAAAAATCTGGGCTGTCAGCGAAGGCGGAACGGTAACATTCTCTTTTACGCTGCAAAAGGATGAACGAAACGCATAAAATCAGCAAACAACCGTTGAAAAGATATACGTTTCGCTTCAAACGACGAAAAATCCGTGATATAATTATTTGATATTAGATCTGGGGGGATTGAGAATGAGTGCCGTTAAAATATTGATCGCGGACGATGACCCGAACGTCCATGAGTCTTTGGGGATCTATATCAAGGATGCAGGTTATGAAGCTGTGGACGTTTTTGACGGAGCCGCAGCGGTTGCAGCCGCATCTTCGCCCGATATCGCGCTGTGCGTTCTTGATATCATGATGCCGATCATGTCGGGCATAGACGCCTGCAAAGAAATCCGGAAAACCTCGCGCGTACCGATCATCATGCTCACCGCGAAGGGCGAGGAAATTGACAGGATTCTTGGCCTTGAGCTCGGCGCGGATGATTATATCGTAAAGCCCTTCAGTCCGCGCGAGGTTGTTACGCGCATAAAAGCCGTTCTGCGCCGCACATGCGACCAACAGCAGGCAAACGAAGACGGCTGCGTCGTATTTGACAGTCTCGTGATCGATATTAAAAGTTATACGGTGACGCTTCGCGGACAGTCGGTCGTATGCACGCCGAAAGAAATAGAAATCCTTTATATGCTTGCTTCCAATCCAGGACAGGTTTTCACGCGTGAGCAGCTACTGAACAAAGTTTGGGGATATGATTTCGCCGGCGAAACGCGCACAGTGGATACGCATATCAAACGCATCCGCGCAAAATTGGAAAATACCGGGTTGAACTGGTCCATCAAGACCATCTACGGGGTAGGGTATAAATTCGAGGTGGAGTAACCTCATGCGCAGTGTATTCTTCCGACGGTTGGTTCTTGCCCTGGCTGTGGCAATGCTCATCGCTTCAATCGTTATGTTCGGCGGATATGTGTATCTCAGCCGTGATGTCTATACCGAGATCAAAATGGATGAACTGCAGCCTTCCGTGGATGCGGCAGGTCAGCTTGCCTATGAATACATATCCAACAACATCGACAGGGATACCTTCGTCAGGCTTGCCGAAAAAACCATGTCCCCCGAAAGCGGGACTGCGCTTTTTGTCGACAAGGACGGGACCACGATCTATTTCACCGATTCCCTGCTGCACCTGGATGCGGAATCGGCGAAGCAGTATATACAAGCCAAAGTTGACATCATGCTTTCCGGTCAGAGCATTCGGCTGGAGCGGATGACCGCTCCGGACGGCAGTTCCATGCTTGCGCTCGGTTCGCCAGTTTTTTGTGAGGACGGAAGTGTTTGCGGGGCGGTCGTCCTGCTTAAATCAGCTAAAATCATCACGGGTACCACGACGCGCATGTCGGTCATTTTTTTATGGATGGCTGCTTTTGCGATTCCATTGGGTATGATCAGCGCAGCATGGCGCGTAAAAACTGTCACGGAGCCGATTCAAATGATGTCCGAGGCGGCACTTGCGATGACCAAAGGCAATTTTGACATACATATCGATGAGGATGAAGGCGGCGAAATCGGAGATCTTGCAGGTGCGCTCAACAATCTAGGCGCTGAACTTTCCAAGACGATCCGCCAGCTCGGTTCCGAAAAAAGCCAACTGGATCAGATCTTACAGAGCCTGACAGACGGCGTGGCGGCAACGGATGAAGCAGGCAGGCTTACGCATTACAATACGGCGCTCATGCGTATTTTCGGAGCTGTGAGCGTTGCGCGGCGCGAGGATTTAATCTCAGACGAAACAATCTGGCAGGAGTTCGATGCCGTTTTTGAATCAGGAGAAGCAAGGACGATTACCTATCCCATGCCCGGCGACCGGACGCTGTGGATTGCGATTTCTCCGGTGACAACAGAAAGCTGTGAAAAAGTCGGCGTAGTCGCGCTCTTTAAGGATATGACAGAAATCGAACGCGTCGAGAGCATGCGCAGGGAGTATGTAGCCAATGTTTCGCACGAACTGAGGACGCCTCTGACGGCATTGCGCGGGCTGCTCGAACCGCTCGCGGACGGCATGGTCCGCAAAAAGGAAGACAGGCAGCGCTATTACAAAATCATGCTGCACGAGGTGCTGCGGCTCTCCAGGTTGATTACGGACATGATGACGCTCAGTCGCCTGCAGTCTGGTACGGAATACATGGAACTGACGCGGGTTGATCTTTTTGCGCTTGTGAATGAGATCGCAGGCGGTTATTCTTCGACCGTGGCAGGCAAAGGCGTCCAACTTGTGGTGGACTGCCCGCGCCCTGTGCCGGATTGTCTGACCGACCCCGACCGGATCGAACAGGTGATTGTCATCCTTTTGGACAATGCCATTCGCTATACGCCATCCGGCGGCACGATTGCCATCGGGCTGCGCAACCGGTCAAAATATGTTGAACTTTATGTGGAGGATACCGGTTGCGGCATACCTGAAAAAGACCTGCAGCACATATTCGAACGGTTTTATAAAGTGGATAAATCACGCGGAGAAGGCGGCACGGGGCTTGGCCTTTCTATCGCGCAGTTCATCATGGATAAGCTGGGGGAGCGTATTTTCGTCACCAGCGAGGTTGGCAAGGGGACGCGTTTTACGCTGACTGTTAAGCATTATGTAAAAAATGCCATCGCACTGGGACCTGCGGGGGAAAAGAGCAACCGATACGGCGACGAAGTTGAGGACAACACAGTTCCTCAGGCGTCGGAAACGGTCGACGCGGCAGGGGATGTTCTCGACGCGCAATACGAAGTGATCAAGCCCATGAAAAAGCAATGAGCGGATGCACGATATGCCCGCGCGAATGCGGGGCGGATAGGGATACAGCGCCCGGCTTTTGCGGAGCGGGTAAACATCCGAATATCGCGCGGGCGGCTCTCCATTTTTGGGAGGAGCCGTCCATTAGTGGAACACGCGGTTCAGGTGCCATTTTTTTCTGCGGATGCAATCTCAACTGCCTGTTTTGCCAGAATTATACGATTAACCATACGATGAGAGGCCCTGAGGCGGACCCAGAAAAACTTGTTTCAATCATGCTTGCGCTCCAGGCGCAGGGCGCGCATAATATCAATCTGGTTTCTCCGGCGCCCTTCGTGCCTATGCTCGGTGAGGCGATTCCTCTCGCGCGAAAGAGCGGCCTGTCGATTCCGCTTGTTTATAACACGAACGCATATGAAAAGCCGGAAACGCTTCGCATCCTTTCCGGATTGATCGATGTATATCTGCCCGATTTGAAATACGTTTCACCGCTCATCGCCCTAAAATACAGCCAAGCGGCTGATTACTTTCAATTCGCCGAAAAGGCGATTGAGGAGATGGTCGAGCAGCGCGGCTTGCTTGAAACGGATGGGGAGGGGATCGCCAAAAGCGGCGTAATCATCCGACATCTCGTTCTGCCGGGTTCGCTCGATGAAACGAGAAGGGTAATCGATTTTATTGCTGCGCGGTTTTCGCATGAAATCTCACTGTCCCTGATGGGGCAATATGTGCCCAATGGAAAAGTTTTGCCGGCGCCGCTCGATCGCAAACTGCTTCGACGCGAATATGACAGGGCGGTAGACTATGCGCTGCAAAAGGGTCTGCGCAACGTGCTTATTCAGAAATTAAGCTCTGCAACTTTGGATTATACTCCGATTCTTGACGGAACTGTAATACGCGAATCGCGCTGAAATGGCTTGACTGCGTTAAATTGCGGCAGAATTATGAACGGAATTTAAATATTAATAAAATCGTTGAAAAAACGCGAAATAACCATTGCAAAACACAAGATGTGGTGTTAGCATACAATCAGTGGTTAACAAAAGAGATCGTCCGTTGCTAACCGCAGTCATCTTCATTATTGTTTTCCTCCAAGAACATACAAGCTGAAAATCGGATAGGGGCAATCCGATGTTAAGCAAAAAACTGACGGACGATCTAGATGGAACCTCGCAGAAATGCGGGGTTCCGTTTCTTTCCACGTGCTTGAGAAGTCCTGCAAAATCAAGTAGAATAGATAGCAGGTGGAAAATGAGGGGGCAGTATGCGCGGAAAAGAAGAATTTATCAACAGCATGAAAAAAGCATTTCCGCACGCGGCGCTTCTTATGGATGCCGATATGTCGCGCTATACCTCGTTTCGTACGGGCGGATGCGCTGCGCTTCTTCTTGACGCGCGTAGCCGAGAAGAACTCATAGGCGCCTACGAGCAGGCGCTCCAGCTTGACATACCGTGTTATATTATCGGAAACGGAACGAACCTTCTCATATCCGACAAAGGACTTGACGCGTTGGTTATCCGCATAGGCGAAGGAATGAACAGCATGAGGGAATGCGACGAAGGTTTTGAGGCGGAAGCCGGTTTGTCATTGGCTGTCTTTTCCAGAATGACCGTTGAGAAAGGGTATGCAGGGCTTGAATGGGCGGCCGGTATCCCGGGTACCATCGGCGGAGCGGTTGCGATGAACGCGGGCGCGTACGGAGGCGAAATTTCAAATGTGCTTTGGGAGGCGACCGTTTTTGAAAACGGTGTGGTACGGCGCATAGCTGTGCAGCCGGGCGATATGGGATACCGAAAAAGCGCTTTGCGCGCGCCGCAGAGGATTGTGTTTTCGGCATGCTTCAAGCTTGCAAAGGATGACGGAAGCGCGCTGGCTCGCATGAAGGAATACAATAAGGCGCGCAGAGAAAAGCAGCCGCTTAGTTTTCCAAGCGCGGGCAGCACCTTCAAGCGGCCGGAAGGTCATTTCGCAGGAAAGCTTATCGAAGAAGCTGGCCTCAAGGGCGTTTCGATTGGCGGCGCGCAGGTGAGTGAGCAGCATGCGGGTTTTTTGATCAATGCAGGCGGCGCAACGAGCGCGGACGTCTTCGCGCTTGTCAGGCTCGTGCAGCAAAAAGTGTTGGAAAATAGCGGCGTGCGCCTGGAGACAGAAGTTTTATTGTTGGGGGACTTTGACTGAGGGGGAACATATGGAACTGCTGATCGTGACAGGGCTTTCGGGTGCGGGCAAATCGCAAACGCTCCGAAAGCTTGAGGATATCGGGTATTTCTGCGTGGACAACCTGCCCTGCGAGATGTTGGAGGGATTTGCGCGATTATGCAAAAAGGCGCAACCGGAAGTGAAACGCGCGGCGGTCGTGATCGATAGCCGTGAAAGCGTGTTTAAAACCGATATGGAGCGTTCTCTCGGAGGACTGCGGACGATCAAGGTTCATTATTCGATTCTTTTCCTGGAGTGCCGCGATGAGGTACTCATCAGAAGATACAACGAAACGAGACGAAGACACCCGCTAGCTGCCGATATCGACGAGGGTATCCGGCTGGAACGCGAGTTGCTCGGTTTTTTGCGTGACCGTGCCAACTGCATCATCGATACAAGCGATCTGAAGCCGCTCGAATTGAGCACAAAGATCGAATCCCTTTATGCCGAAACGTCGGAGGATGATTTCCGGCTGATCTTCGAGAGTTTCGGTTATAAACGCGGTGTGCCCTTCGAAGCGGATATTGTGTTCGATATGCGTTTTTTGCCCAATCCCTACTATGAACCTATGCTTCGCCTTCTTTCAGGACGTGATGCGGAGGTGCGGGATTATATCCGCAATGATGCGATGTTCGATTATTTTATCGGCTCCGTCCGTGAGATGCTCGAACGACTGATTCCGCACTTTAAAGAGCAGGGAAGGCAACGGCTCCTCGTCGCGTTCGGCTGCACGGGGGGCAGGCACCGCTCGGTCTGCGCGGCGGAGGAACTGTATTCCTTGATGAAAGATACCCACTATACGCGCCTCATCCACAGGGACGCTCGGCTTGAGGCCAACGATATCGACGAAAGGTTCAACGCGAAACGAGGAGAAAGCTGATGTCCTTTTCTTCCAATCTGAAAGACGAATTAACCAAGGTCAGATGTACAGGCGCAGATGAGCGCAGTGCGATGCTGTGCGCTCTCGCGCACACGTCGGCCTCGATGAAATTCGGCTCGGGCGCGCTTTCTATCGAATTTGTTACGGAGAATCAGTCCACTGCGGAATTGACAGCAAAGCTTGCAACAGAACTCTACGCGCTGGACACTGTACTCCTCGCCCGCCGCCAGGAAGGTCTCGGAAAAAAAAGCTATACGGCATCAGCCTCGGGGGAGAATGCCGTCAAACTTCTTTCTGACTACGGCTGTATACCGGGGGCGGAAACGGACGCTTATGTGCCCGGAGAAGTGCCGGATCGCTTTCTGTTAGGTGAGCGAATGGCAAAAAGTTTTATCCGCGGCGCGTTCCTCGGCGCAGGTTCGGTAAGCAATCCGCAAAAAGGGTATCATCTCGAGATCGTATGCCGCTACGAACGTTTTGCCGCGATTGTTCGGGATCTTATCTCTGATTTTGATATCAACGCCCGTGTGAGCGAGCGTAAACAAAACTCCGTCGTTTATATTAAGGATGGGGAGGGCATCGCAGACTTTCTGCGCCTCGTCGGAGCAGTCGACTCTGTGCTTGCCTTTGAAAATATCCGCGTGCTGCGCTATACGGCAAATGACCTCAACCGTCGCTCCAATTTCGAAAACGCAAATATGGAAAAAACGGCGCAGGCTAACGCACAGCAACTGATCGACATTCGGTTGATCATGGATCATTCGGGCCTTGTTGTGTTGCCGCGCCCCTTGCGGGAAACGGCGGAGGCGCGGCTCAACAACCCGGAAGCGACGCTTTTAGAGCTTGCCGCCGAGCTTAATATCGGTAAATCCGGCGCCAATCATAGGCTTTCTAAACTATCGGATATCGCGCAAGGAATCCGACTGCACGGCGCGGTTGTTTTAAGCAGGAAAGGACAGGATACATGAGCGGATTTGTTCATCTGCATGTACACAGCGTTTACAGCCTGCTCGATGGGGCAGCACCCATCAAAAAGCTCGTTTCACGCGCAAAGGAGCTTGGTATGGAAGCGCTCGCGCTCACCGACCACGGCGCGATGTACGGCGTAATCGATTTTTACAAGGAGTGCGTCAAGCAGGGTGTCAAACCGATCATCGGGATTGAAACCTATGTCGCGCCGAATTCTCTCTACGACCGCGAGGGGATGCGCGAATATGCACATTTAATTCTGCTTGCCAAAAACGAAGCCGGCTATAAAAACCTGATCAAACTTTCCTCCCGTGCTTTTATCGATGGTTTCTATTACAGGCCTCGCATCGACTATAATCTCCTCGAGAAACATTGCGACGGGGTGATCTGCCTCTCTGCATGCATTGCAGGCGATATCCCGCAGCTTCTACTAAATGGTCAGGACGAACGGGCGAAGGCGCTTGCTCTGCGCTTAAAAGGAATGTTCGGCGGCGATTTTTATATTGAGCTTCAGAATCACGGGCTGCCCGAGCAACTCGAAGTTTTGCCGAAGCTGGCAAACCTGGCAAGGGAGCTTGGCATCAAAACCGTTGCAACAAACGATATTCATTATGTAGACAAGGATGACGCACAGGCGCAAGACATGCTCCTGTGTATCCAAACACTGCGTTATGTGGATGACGAGGATCGCATGCGCATGTCCGCAGACGAGTTTTATCTGAAAAACACGGAAGAAATGCGGCAGGCGCTTTATGATTATCCGGAATCCGTCGCAAATACGCTTGAGGTTGCGGGAAAGTGCGCATTTGATATGCGCTTTGATGAAAAGCATTTGCCCGGCTTCAAAGCGCCTGAAGGCTACAATTCAAATTTTGACTACCTGTGCCATCTCACCTATGAGGGGATCGCCCGAAAAATGCCTGGGTACGGCGATTTAGAACGCAGACGCCTCGAAACCGAGCTTTCTGTTATCCAAAACATGGGGTTTACGGACTATTTTCTCATTGTGTGGGACTTCGTTTATTTTGCGCACGGAAAGGGCATTTTCGTCGGTCCCGGACGCGGCAGTGGCGCGGCTAGCCTTGTGGCGTATGCGCTCGACATTACGGATGTCGATCCGATCAAATACGATCTTCCATTTGAACGCTTTTTGAACCCGGAACGCATCTCCATGCCGGACTTCGACATCGACTTTTGCGAAGAACGACGCCCGGAGGTCATCGACTATGTCGTAGAAAAATACGGCAAGGAAAACGTTGCCCAGATCATCACGTTTTCAACGCTAGCCGCGAAGGCTGTTATCAACGACGTCGGCCGAGCAATGCGTATGCCGACGGAGGCGAAACGCGTTGCGGCGTTGGTTCCCGCCACCATTGGCATGACGCTGTCCAAGGCGCTCGAGGTGTCGGGCGAGCTGCAGACGCTTTACAGTGCTGAACCAGCGATCAAAAAACTAGTCGACATATCGCTTAAACTGGAGGGTTTTCCAAGGAACGCGGGCACACATGCGGCGGGCGTGGTTATATGCGCGGAACCTATCAGTGAACATGTACCCCTGCAGCGCAACGGCGATACCATCACCACCCAGTTCCACAAAGATCAGATTGAGGAACTCGGTCTCCTCAAGATGGATTTTCTGGGTCTGCGCACACTCACCGTCATCCGCTATGCGCTCGAAATGATCGAAAAGCAGGGGAAGACAGTTCCGCCGAATGCCCTGACCACCTATGAGGATTCAAAGGTCTACGAGCTGATATCCTCCGCGGAGACAGACGGCATATTCCAGCTTGAATCTGCGGGTATGCGGCAGTTCATGCTGCAGCTTCGTCCGAACAATTTTGAGGATGTCATCGCGGGTATATCCCTGTTCCGTCCCGGACCGATGGATCAGATCCCCAAGTACGTTGCGGGCAAGAATGACCCGGAGCATGTAACGTATCTCCATGAAAAACTGCGGCCTGCGCTCCAAATGACTTACGGCTGTATGGTTTATCAAGAGCAGGTCATGCGAATTGTGCGTGATATCGCGGGCTATTCCATGGGCAGGAGCGACCTTGTTCGCCGCGCGATGGCAAAAAAGAAGCATGATGTGATGCTCAAGGAGCGGGATCATTTTGTAAACGGCATCGTGGAAAACGACGTCGTTCTGGTACCTGGCGCCGTTCGAAACGGCGTGGATGCGACGACTGCAAACCGGATTTTTGACGCGATGACGGACTTTGCCTCTTACGCATTCAACAAACCGCACGCCGCGGGTTATGCGGTACTCGCATATCGTACAGCTTATCTCAAGCTTTATTATCCGGTTGAGTTTATGACGGCAACGCTCAACAGCTATATCAGCGCGCTGAACCGGCTTGTCGCATACATCGGCTCGGCGACGCGCATGGGCATAAAAGTTCTGCCGCCCGACATCAACAGAAGCTTTGAGAAATTCAGCGTGGAAAGCGGCTCGATCCGCTTTGGTCTCGCTGCAATCAAAAATGTGGGCGAGGGTGCCATGAAGGATATTATCGCCGAGCGCGAAGCGAACGGACCGTTCAGGAACTTCGATGATTTCCTCAGACGGACGGGCGATGCGAACAAGCGCATGCTTGAGGCAATGATCAAGGTCGGCTGTTTTGATAGTCTCGGAGCAAAGCGTGCGCAGTTGTTAGCCATTTGTGAGGGGGCGCTTGCCGCGGCTGCAAATGAAAAAAAACAATCCGCGCTCGGTCAGCTTTCGCTTTTTGATATCGCGGGAAGCGCGGGGCTTGTCATCCATTCTCCGCTCGCACCTATGCCGGATATACCCGAGTATCCGATGGCGCATCTGTTGGAACTTGAGCATGAAACGCTTGGTATTTATCTGAGCGGCCATCCGCTCAACGATTATGCCGATGTCCTTTCTTCCATTCCGGACAGGGCCGGCGCATTGCTGGAAAATGAGGATGACGTCTTTCAGGAAGGCGATAAGGTGCGCCTCGGCGGCATCATCGTTCATGTTTCTCGCAAAATGACGCGCAGCGGGAACGGCGTGATGGCATATTGCACGCTGGAGGACATGACAGGCTCGATCGAATGCCTGGCGTTTCCTTCGGTTTACACGAAATACGGAAGCTTGCTTTCTTCTGACATGAGGGTTATTATTAACGGCAGGTTAAACGTACGCGAGGATCAAAACAATATGGTGATCATCGAGGATGTTTCGCCGCTCAAACGCCGTACATCAGACGAAAAGCTGTATCTCCGTCTGAACACAGCGGACGCTTCGCTCACGCAGCGTATGAGGGAAACGTTAAAACGGTTTCCGGGTAATGTTCCCGTGGTGCTGTACGACGATCAATTAAATAAAACCATGCTCGTGACGAAGGATCTCTATATCAACTTCTCCGGCGCAGCTGAGCAGGAGCTAAAACAGCTTCTTGGCGCGGATAACGTCAGAATCAAGAAGGGAGAACAGGGTTAACATGAAAACCATAGGCGTGCTTACCAGCGGCGGGGATACCCCGGGTATGAATTCCGCAATTCGCGCGGTGTTCAAAGAGGGCGTGGGGCGCGGCATGACCGTGATGGGTATTTATCATGGATATAAAGGTTTGATCGCGGGCATGATTCGCCAGTTGCAGCACGAGGATGTTGCCAATGCCATGCATAAGGGCGGCACGGTGCTTCGAACCGCGCGCAGTGAAGATTTTAAAACGGAAGAGGGTTTCAATAAAGCCCTTGAGATGCTGCGCGCGTATGATATCGAAGGTCTCGTGGTCATCGGCGGAGACGGAAGTTATAAAGGTGCGAAGATGATCGACGATATGGGCATTCCCACCATCGGCCTGCCCGGCACAATCGACAACGATCTGGGGTATACCGATTTTACGATCGGATTTGATACGGCAGTCAATACGATTACAAGTGAAATATACAAAATACGCGACACCATGCGCGCGCACGATCGCGTAGGCGTGATCGAGGTTATGGGCCGCAACTGCGGCGATATCGCGCTTTGGTCCGGGATCGCAGGCGCTGCGGACATCATCCTTGTTCCAGAGATACCCATTTCGTGGGATCTGGCGACCAAACAGCTTGCGAATAACAAACTTAAGGGCGAGCTTTCGAGCATCGTCATCATCGCTGAGGGTGCAGGCAAGGCTGAAGATTTTGCAAAATATGTCCATGAGCATTCGGACGTGGAAATCAAGGCGATCGCTTGCTACAAAGCTGGGTCAGCGTGCCGTCGAGCTGCTCGCTGAAGGAACCGGCGGCAGGGCTGTGGGGATACGGGACAATCACATCGTCGATGTGAGTCTTGCGGATGCGATAGCCACACCTGATCGGTTTGACGAGAAACTCTATCGCTTCAACACCTTACTTGCTAAATTCTGATGGGACCGCTTGAAAGAAACGATCAAATTGAGTTGATCATCGACGGCCTCAACTCGGAAGGGCAGGGCGTCGGAAGATATGAAGGCTTCGCGGTCTTCGTTCCTTTCGCGTTGCCGGGCGAGCGCGTAAAAGCGCATATCGTAAAACCGGGTAAGAGCTTTGCCGTTGCGAAGCTGACGGAGATCATTGAAAAAAGTCCTGCGCGCGTTGAACCAGCGTGCCAGGCATTCGGCAGGTGCGGCGGCTGCGCCTTCATGCACCTCGATTACCCCTTGCAGCTTGCTTATAAGCGGCTTGAGGTGGAAAATGCGCTCAAAAGGATCGGCGGGTTTTCGGATGTTGCCGTTATGCCCGTCATCGGCATGAAAGAACCGTTCCGCTATAGGAATAAAGCGGCGTTTCCCTTCGGTTCGGAGGAAGGAAAAGTCTGTTTTGGCTTTTTCGCGCCGCGCTCACACAGACTCATTCCGCTGGACGACTGCGTGATTCAGCAGAAAACGCTTGTCGATTGCGCGAGAGCCGTCCGGAAATGGGCTAATATCAACGATGTTCCGGTTTATGATGAAGCATCAGGCAAGGGAGAATTGCGTCATGTTGTCGCGCGCAGCAACAAAGCGGGGGAAGTCATCGCGGTTGTCGTTACAAAAGGACCGCTCAAGCATAAAGAAAAGCTTATATCCGCGCTTCGCGAAGGCATAAAAGGGCTTACCGGCGTGGTGCATAACCGCAACGATCAAAACACGAACGTAATCTTTGGCGATTTGTTCGCGCCAATCTGGGGGAAAGAACGCCTCCATGAAACCATTTGCGATCTAGTTTTCGATGTGAGTGCGGCTTCCTTTTTGCAGGTTAATCCAGAACAGACAGAAAAGCTGTATCGTGAGGTGGAAGCGCTTCTCCCTGGGGGACAAGAAGCGAATATTGTGGACGTGTTCAGCGGAACCGGTACGATCACGCTGTTGGCGGCGCGCAAGGCAAAAAAAATCATCGGCATCGAATGCGTTGCGGATGCTGTGGCAGATGCCAGGCGCAATGCGGAGCAGAACGGCATAGACAATGCCGCGTTTATCTGCGCAGACGCCGCAATCGAACTGCCAAAACTGGTGCAAGCCGGATTTTCGCCGGATACCATTATTGTAGATCCGCCGCGCAAAGGCTGTGAACCCGCTGTGATTGACGCGATGGCGCGGTCCGGCGCAAAGGATATCGTTTATGTTTCATGCGACCCTGCGACGCTCGCGCGCGACTGCAAAAAATTGTGCGAGGCAGGCTATGCGATAAAGAGTGTTCAGCCAGTCGATATGTTTCCGCAAACGCCGCACGTTGAAACGTGCGTACTTTTGTCCCACAAAAATTCGTAAACATCTCCACCGTCCTTATACA
>CAZJYV010000010.1:0-23983 GCA_964550295.1 uncultured Clostridium sp.
GGATCATGATTTTATTTTGTTTTCCGCGCTGTTCGCGCTGGGCGTGACGGGGAATTCATAAGCGGATCAACCATCGGATACAAAAAGCGGACGCGCCTTTCCCGGCGCGTCCGTTTCTGTTTAGTTAGTATCTGTTGGCTTTTACCTGTTAGCGATCAGTTCCGCAAGCCTGCGGCGGATCTTTTCGATGCCGGCCGCCGGATCGCCCTCATCGGCGACGGACTGCTCGATCGGGCAAAGCCCGTCGCCCTGCCGGTTGAGGATGTGCGGCGTCAGCACGGCGCAGGCGGTCGGAATGCCGTGCGCGCGCAGGCAGTCCCTGCCAGCCTCGCTCATGACCGCGCCGTAAACGGCGGCAGCGCCCGCCGCAACGAGGATCATCGCCGCCGCCTTGCCGATGATTTGATCCGCAACGGCAGCGCCGCGCAGCGTTTCCGGAAACGCGTCGAACAGGTTGAGCAGGGGCGACACGCCGCGGCCCGCCGCGGTTTTGATCACTTCTCCATCCCGAAAAACGGCCAGCGAGCAGACCTTTTCGTCCACGAGCGCGGCTGCCTTTGCGAACCCGTCCGGAAAGCCTTCAAAGAGGCGGGGCGTCATGTCCCCTCCCTCGCATAGTCAAGGGTGATCACACGGTCGCTGCCCAGGCTTTCCTTCGTGAGCACGCAGTCGCTCTGGCGCAGACGGTGAATCGCGCAGTTTTTAACGGAGTTGAGGAACGGGGCAATGCCGTCCAGCTCGAAGGCGATCGCGTCCGTCTTGTAATGCATGGGGATCACCACCTTGGGCTTGAGGAGGTTTGCAAGCTGCCGCGCGCCTGCGGCATCGATGGTATAGACGCCGCCCACGGGCACGAGCAGCACATCCGCAGGGCCGATTTGGGCGAGGGTCGCCTCATCCGGCAGCGCGCCGATGTCGCCCGCATGCACCACGCGCATGCCGTCCGTTTCGAAAACGAACACGATGTTGCGCCCGCGTTTGGCGCCCTGCACATCGTCATGGAAGGTCGGCACGCCCGCGATGCGGATCTCCCCGACCCGATAATCCCCCGGCTCGGCGATGATCACGGGGCTGCCCGCGGCGATGCTGAAAAAATTGTGGTCATGGTGCGCATGGCTTGAGGTCACCGCCTCGCACGCAACGGGCGGAATCGCATAACCCACCTGCGGATGCGGAGGATCGGTCAACACGCGGGTGCCTGCTTTATTCGTGATGAGAAAGCAGCTGTGGCCGTACCATTTGATTTCCATATAATGCATTATCCTCCTTTGAGGTTGATTGCAAAGGATAAAAGCCTTGCCATCGCGTCCGCGGGTTCCCCCAGACGGGCGCGCAGCGCCTCCCTCTCTTTCGGGGGCACGCCGTGGGTCAGGCGGAGCGCCGCCTCCGAAGCATCCCGCAGCCGTGCGCGGGTGCGCACGGGGTCGTTCGGGAACGCCGCCGCGCCCAGGCAGAGCCAGAGCGCCGTTTTGACCCGTTCGTCCTCCGGGCAGCCGCAGGGACTTTTTTTTGACAAGGTTTTGAGCCGCGCCAGCGCATAGCCTGCGCGCGATGTGATATCCGCCGGCTGTGCCGCCGGCAGCGTTTGCCTGACGCGGGCAACGAGCGCCGCGCAGTCGAAGGAGGGCGGTTTTCTGCGCCACTCGGGGGCGTCCGCCCCCGCGATCAAGCGGTAAACATCCTCCATGCACACCTCCGGGGTGAAAGAATCGCACGGTTTTCCTGCAACTGTGCGATTTCTTCTATCATATGCTATTCCCGCGGGCTTGTCAATGATTCACAGTGTAAGCTGGCCGTTTTCGGTATTGATGATCGCAAAAATCTGCTGCTCGTCCCCCGTCTCCGCGTCGATGTATACAATATACGCATCCCCTTCCCTGCATGTTCCCTTAAATTCATAGCACAGCCGCTCCGTCGTGGGCGTGATGGGGATGAGCGCGAGTTCGCGGCTTTGGATGTCGAGGTTGACGGAAACCTTCGCCTCCGCCTCCTCGGCGGAAAGCGCAGGCGCGGCGATATCCCGCTGCGTATGGCTGTACAGGTAGTTGCGCGCGTCCGCGCCGACCACGGAAAGGGTTTGTACATCGATCCAAACCTTGATCAGGTCGTTGTAGACGATGGCGTCGTCCTGCACATAGGCGAAGTTGATCAGCGCCGCGCCGGAATAATACTGCGCGTAGGTCGCCGCCATGCTTTCGTAACCCTGCTCGCCGAGCCATTGCAGCGCCGCCTGCTTGAGCTGATCCACGGCGGCATCATCCGGCACGCCGGAGGCTGTGCCCGTCGCCGAGGACATCAGCCATAAAAGATAGCCGCCTGTTTTTGTGATGGAAACATCCACGCCGCGCCCGTCCTCATAGGTGCCGTGGAAGTCATAGGCGGGGATCTTTCCGTTGGAGTCGCCCTCCGACTCGAACTGGGCGATGCCCGCAAGCTTGAGGGCGGTCTCCCGAGCTTCCTCAAGGGATACCTCGCTGCCCGTTACGCCGCGCGCCTCCTGTTTTTCCGTGCTTTCGGAGAAGGGGCCGTCGTAGATGAGCGTGGGGAACTTGGAAACATCCTCCGTGCTGGTATAGGTATCGTCCACGGGGGTGAAGTACTCGTCATTGGTCATCGCCGCAATCGGCACATCCCCGACTGATAGCCTGTCGTTGAGATCGGCGGAGATCTCCGTGCAGCGGGCATACAGTTCCTCCAGCTGCGAATAGTCATCCTCCGACGCGGTTTCCCCCGCGAGCGCCTTCTTGGTGAGGCTGTGCGCGTAATCCCCCACGCGCGTGATGAACTGGTTGAGTTCCCCCGTATCCAGGTGGGAAGAAGGGATTTGGCTGAGCATGCTCACGCACGAGCCGGAAAGCCGCCAGATGTCATCCAGAAGAAGCACGTTCTGCGTGGCGCTGTTGGCCACGCGCAGCTTGCCAAGCGCCGTCTGCATGTCGCCCATGTTGTCGCACAGCTCGGTGAACGCGCGGCGGTACATGGCGCCTGTCGGAGCGTGCTTTCCACCACGGCAAGCAAGCCTTCGCCATCCGCCATGAGCGCGGCCTTCGCGGCATCGCTGTCCGCGCAGGCTGCCATATCCGCTTCGTAAGCCAAAATCGCGTCCCGCACGGCAAGCTTGGCCGCCTGATCCGCCGCGCCGTCGCTGTTGGCGATCACATGCAGCCTGAGGATGTTTTCATGACCCGGTGAAACGGCCGCCATGCAAAGCGCGGCTGCCAGAACCGTTGCCAGTAAGCGTTTGATGAGCATAATCCCTCCGATTCCATCGAGATGCTACGCGGAGCATTGACGGAATGCGTGATTTTTATGCGCCGTGCGTATATAATGCACATATGGACTGCAACGCTTACGCAAAGGTGAATCTCACCCTCGACATCGCGGGCAAACGGGCGGACGGGTATCACGACCTGCGCACGGTGATGCTTGCGATCGATCTTTTCGACGAGCTGTCGCTTACGTTCAGCTCCGGCGGCATAACAATAGAGGCGGAGCCTGCCCTGCCCGAAGGGAGCGCCGCTTTTCGCGCGGCATCCGCCTACGCGGACGCATGCGGCTGCCCGGGCGTGCATGCGCGGATTGTGCGCAACATTCCGCCGGAGGCGGGCCTTGGCGGCTCCTCGGCGGACGCGGCTGCCATCCTTCTCGCGATGCAGGATACATACCGCGCGCTCGATGAAAAAACGCTGCTCTCCCTCGCCGCCGGCATCGGCTCCGACGTGCCGTTCTGCATGGCGGGCGGACTCGCCCTGTGCGAAGGCAGGGGGGAGCGGATCACGCGGCTGCCGTTTTTGCCCCTGACGCTGCTCATCGTCAAACCGGAGCGCGGCGCTTCCACGCGGGCGGTGTTCGCCGGGCTTCGTCCCCCCTATCCGCAGGCAGCGACGGACGGCGCGGTCTGCGCCATCAGGCGCGCCGACCGCACGGCCCTCCTCGCCCATATCGGCAACGGGCTGACGGACGCGGCGTGTTCCCTCGTGCCGGAAATCGCAGACCTGCTTGCGCGCATGAGGGGCGCGGGCGCGCAGGCCGCGTCGATGACGGGCAGCGGCAGCGCGGTGTTCGGCGTTTTTCCCGACGAGGCGGCGGCAAACGGCGCGCGCAGCGCGTTTTGCGATTTGCCCTTCGCGCGCGTGTGCAGGGCGCACCCATTTGTGGTATAATCAGTATTTGAAAATAACAAACCGGAGAAGAACATGGCGCATATAGAAGGACATCAACGCATCCATCTCGTGGGCATCGGCGGCTGCTCGATGAGCGGCCTCGCGCAGATTCTGCGCGCGCGGGGCTTTGCGGTGCAAGGCTCCGACAGGAGCGTTTCCCCGTTTACGGAACGGCTCACGGAGCTGAACATCCCCGTGACAATCGGTCACGCGGCGGAAAACCTCGGCGATGCGGACCTCGTCATCTACTCGGCTGCCATCAAGCCGGACAATGTAGAACGCGAAGCGGCGCGCGCGCGCGGCATCCCGGAGATCGAACGCAGCGTGGCGCTCGGTCAGCTCACGGAGGGCTACCGGCAGGTTGTCGGCATCGCGGGCTGCCACGGCAAAACGACCATCACCTCCATGCTCGCGCTCATCAGCGACGCAAGCGACTTGGACGCAACCGTACACATCGGCGGCTTCGTGGATTTTCTCAAGGGCGGTGTGCGCCTTGGCTCGCGCGAGCGGTTCATCACCGAGGCGTGCGAGTATGTGGAAAGCTTTCTCACGCTGCGGCCGACCGTTGCCGTTGTGAACAACATCGACAACGACCACCTCGACTATTACGGCGACATGGCGCACATCACGGACGCGTTCCGCCGCTTTGTCGCGCTGCTGCCCGAAGACGGGCTGTTCCTCGGCTGTTCGGACGATGTCCGCGTGGCGGGTCTGCTGGACGAATACCGGGGCAGGAAGCTTTCCTACGGCAAGGAAAGCGCGGATTATACGCCGGCGAACGTCGCCTTCGACGAGGAAGGCTGCCCCTCCTTCGACCTGATGTTCCGCGGGAAGTCCCTTGGCGGAATAAAGCTGAACGTGCCGGGCGAGCATAACGTCGTCAACGCCATGGCGGCGGCGGCAGTCGCGCTCGACGCGGGCGTGCCGATGGAGCAGATCGCCGCGGCGCTTGCGCGCTTTGCGAACACCCGCAGGCGCTTTGAGTTTTACGGCGAGAAAAACGGCGTGCGGGTCTACCACGATTACGCGCACCACCCCGCCGAGATCGCAGCGACGCTTGCCGCGGCCAAGCGCGTGAAGCACGGCAAACTGACCTGCGTGTTCCAGTGCAACTCCTACACCCGCGCCAAAACGCTGTTCGTGGATGATGTGACCTGCTTTGCGGACGCGGACGAAGTGCTTGTGCCGGACATTTATCCCGGTCGGGAGAAGGACGACGGCAGCGTCCACGCGCGCGACATGGTGCGCGGCATCCTCAAAGGGGGCGCGGCGGCGCAGTATATCCCCACTTTCGAGGAAATCAACGCCTATCTCGAGCGCACCGCCCGCCCGAACGACCTGGTGGTGACCGTGGGCAGCGGCGATGTGTATATCCAAACGAAAAAGCTTTTGTAACCCGGCGCATGAAAGGAGACACCCATGAGATTTGAAGGCCCGATCGACATCCGTCCGCTTACCGTGCGGGGTACGTTGGGCATCGCGTGGCAGATTGTGCGGCGCAGCTTTGCATCGCTTTTTTTCTACGCGCTGCTCATGCAGCTCATTCTGGCGCTCGGCCTGTTCGTCGCGTTTTCGCCGGTGCTGGGCTCCGTCATCAAAGGCAGCTTCGACGGATTTGACTTCGTTGTGGAAATCCTCGTGGCGCTGATGCTGCTGCTGCTTTTTTTGCTGGCGTACGTTCTGCTTTTTAATCCCGTTTTGCAGGGCACGCTCTACGGGGAGCTTTCCTCGCGCATGTACGCAAACGGCGCAAGCTGTACGATGCTCTTTCGCCGCTCGAAGCATTCCCTCAAGCGTTTTTTCACGACCGCCCTGTGTCTGATCGTGTGCGGCATCGCCATCAGCACCGCCGAATCGATCCTTTCGGGCATTTCCGGCGGCATCTTCGGCTTTGCAGGCGTTGCGGCAGCCCTGCCCTCCATGCTTGCAGGCAGCTTCACGGGCAACCCGCTCGACATTCTGACCAGCCTCGGCGCGGGGATGTTCGTGTTCCTCGGGATCGTGTCGCTGTTGAGCTGGGGCATCATGCTGTGCGGGCAAAGCTTTATCTGCTTCACCTATCCCGTCGTTGTCAACGAGAACCTGTCCAACTTTGACGCCGTGGGCAGGAGCATCAAGCTCACATCCAAGCGCTTTGGCCGCGTGATCGGCTGCAAGCTGCTGTTTTTTGCGGCGCTGCTGATCATCCAAACGGTGTTAAGCCTGGCGTGCGCGCTTGTGCTGGCGTTTTCCGTGGACGCCTTTGCCGCGAACGCGGCGTGGAGCGTTCCGCTGATCATCCTGCTCGCGCTCGCCTCGATTGTCCTTGGCACGATCGCCGCGGTGTACGCGCCCGCGCTCGACACGGTGCTTTACTACGACGCGCGCACACGCGCCGAAGGACGCGCGTGGCTGGGCATGGATCAACCCGCCGCGGGGAGCGCCCCCCTGAACGGGGACGAGGCGCGTTACGAACAACCGCAGCAGCCGCAAAACAACCCTGATCAAAACGGAGGAGAATATGGAGCTTAAAAACAGGAAGGACATGGACCCGCGCTGTCTGTGGGATTTCACCCACATGGGGAATGGGAGAACGCCTACGTTGAGGCGGAAAGCCTCATCAAAAGCGCGGCCTCCTTTGAGGGCACGCTGGGCAAAAGCGCCGAGGCGCTCCAAGCGGCGCTGGACAATTACCACGAAGCGGGAGAGAAGCTGGAGCTCGTCTACCTCTACGCCATGCTGCACAAGGCGAGCGACAATTCCGACCCGGACTATCAAAAGATGGAGGCGCGCGCGGTGAGCCTGCTCGTTGCGGCGAACGCGGCCTCCTCCTATCTCATGCCCGAGCTGCTGGCAATCCCCGAACAAACTCTTGCCGCTTATATGCAGGCGCCCGGTCTCGCAACCTACCGCCATATGGTGGAGGACGCCTGCCGTGCCCGCGCGCACACGCTCGATGCCGCGCGCGAGATGATGCTCGCCCGCCTGGGCGACGCGGCGCGCACGCCGGACAACGCCTTCACCATGCTCGAAAGCGTGGACATGACCTTCCCCGATATCATCGATGAGAAGGGCGAAGCGGCCGCCCTCACGCACGCGACCTTCGGCGTTTACCGCGAAAGCGCGGACAGAAGGGTGCGGCAGGAAGCGTTTGACAAGTATTTCGGCGAATTTAAGCGGTTCATCAACACGTTCGCCGCGCTCTACGCAGGCTCCGTCAAGTTCGACTGCTACAACGCCCAGACCCGCGATTATCCGAGCGCGTGCGAAGCGGCGCTGTTCCGCTCCAACGTGCCTGTCGCCGTGCTGGACAGTTTGACCGATGCCATCCACACGCGCCTTTCGACGATGAAAAAGTACCTTGCCATCCGCAAGGACGCTTTGAAGGTTGACGAGTTGCACATGTACGACCTCTACTGCCCGCTGCTGCCCGACGTGGATTTCAACATCGGCTATGAGGAGAGCAAGGCGCTCGTGAAAAAGGCGCTCGCCCCGCTGGGTGCGGACTACGCGAAGCTGCTCGACAAGGCATACGAAAACCACTGGATGGACGCGTACGAAAACCGCGGCAAAACCACAGGCGCGTTCTCCTGCGGCGTGTACGGCGTGCATCCGTATGTGCTTCTAAACTTCACAGGCAAGCTGGATGACGCGTTCACCATGGCGCACGAGCTGGGTCACGCCATGCACTCCTACAAATCCAACGAGGCGCAGGATTACGCCAACCACGATTACCACATCCTTGTCGCCGAGGTGGCCTCTACCGTCAACGAGGTGCTGCTGTGCAAATATCTGCTTGAAACCGAAACGGACAAGGCGCGCCGCGCGTATGTGCTCAACCACTTCCTCGAAGGGTTCCGCACGACCGTGTTCCGGCAGACGCTTTTTGCGGAGTTTGAAAGGAAGGCGCACGACATGCATGAGGCGGGCGAACCGCTGACGGCCCAAAGCCTCACCGCCCTCTACCGCACCCTCAACGAGCTGTACTACGAAGGCGCGGTTGTGGACGACATCCAGGCGGTCGAATGGGCGCGCATCCCGCACTTCTACAACGCCTTTTATGTGTATCAGTACGCCACGGGCTTCTGCAGCGCGGTCGCCATCGCCAACCGCATCCTCAAAACAGGGGACGCGTCGGACTACCTGAAGTTCCTCTCCACCGGCGGCAGCGACTACCCGCTTGAGGAGCTGAAGATTGCGGGCGTGGACCTGACGAAGCCGGAGGCTGTGCTTTCCTCCCTCGACGTGTTCGAGGAAACGCTCGCCGAATTTGCGGCGCAAATCAAGGAGGTCATATAAATGTACACGGACGTTGATGTAGCTGAAATGAAGCGGTATATCCTCGATAAATTCACGGCGGAGGGGGACTTTTCCTTCCTCAAGGACGGCGAGCTTTCCGCAATGGTGGACGCGCTCGTGGAGTTTGACGAGGCGTACATGACAAAATCCGGCGCAAACGAAGGCGCGGTTTACGACGACGACGAAGCCTACGAAGCGATCTTCGCGGGCATGCAGCAGCGCTTTGCGCCCTATAAAATGTACGCGATGCGCCTGACCGAGGATTACCTGGACTTTGCGGAGGAATACCTTGCCTCCGTGGGCGCCATCGAATGGGAGTGAATGCATGAAAATCATCAACATCACGGAACCCAAGCGCTTTTTTGCCGCGGTCGCCGCCTGCCCCGGGCGCGTGGAACTCGTCACGCAGGAGGGGGACAGGCTCAACCTCAAGTCCACGCTGTGCCAATACATCGCCCTGACGCAGATGTTTCAGGACGAGCGCATCTCCTCGGTGGAGCTTGTTGTGAGCAACCCCGCCGACTTTGAGCGGCTGCGCCCTTACCTCGCCATCGACGAGGATTGACCATCAACGATTGACCGTTCCGTTCCTAAAAAACGGCGTCGCTTTTGTGCGGCGCCGTTTCTTCTTAAATTATGGGACTTCGTAGGTTAAAAGACCGCCTGAACCATCAAACCCGCCGCGGCCGTCGTTTGCGTTTTTGTTCCATGTCAGCGTTTTTTCCACATAATGGCCGTTGCTCCCCGTGATCGTGAGCAGGTATGTGCCGGCGATCGTGGCCGGGTCGTAATACTCCGGCTGCTCGGCTTGCCGGTTGAAGTTCGTCGCAAAAAACGTGTAATCGTCATAATTCTTTTCGGAGTTGCCAAAGCCGTGATAAGCGGTAATTTCCACGTAATCATACCATTGGTTCGATTGGTTTTCGATGCGCACCTTGTACCATGCCTCGGTCTCGAGGGTGTCCGTTCCGTAATGCAGCCGCACTTTGAGTATTTCGCCCTCGGCAAGCGCCAAATCCGGCTCGTCATCGACGCGGCCGGCCTTTTCATCCTCCTGACTTTGTTTGAGCAGTTCTTCCATCATTTTTTCCGATTGCGTTTTATCTTCCGGCCGGAAGGAGCAGCCCTCGTAACCGAACGAGCAGCCGGGCAAAATCACCATGACGCTCAGATACATCAGCACCCTGATCCATGCGCTTCTTTTTTTCATGTTGCACCCCTCCGTTCTGTCGTTGAATGCCGTTGAGAATCCGGGTAGATCCGGCCGAATGGCCCGCATTCTTATTATTACAGGCGCGGACGCCCGTTGCAACACAAAATGCAGAAACAGGTCGGTTTTCCCGCCCGACCCGCAGATTGCCGCGGGGCAGGTGTTTGTACTATAATACTGCGTATGGAAATCAAGGCTGTTATTTTTGATATGGACGGGCTGATGTTCGACACGGAGCGCGTGGCCGGCATCGGCATGCTGGAAGCGCTTGCCTTGCAGGGACTTGCGGCGGACGAGGCGCTGTTTCTCAAACTGCTCGGCCTCAACACCGAAAGCACGCGCGTTGCGCTGAACGAAATGTTCGGGGAAAAAATCGACTTCCCTGCCGCTATGGGGGGCATGGACGGCTATGTCGAGCGGTACATCGTGGCAAACGGCACGCCCGTCAAGCCCGGCCTGACCGCGCTGCTCGAGCATCTCGACGCGCGCAAGATCCCCCGCGCCGTCGCTTCGGGCAGCCCGATGACGCGGATTATGCGCAATCTGGAGCTGGCCGGACTATCCGGCCGGTTTGACGCCATCGTCACCGCGGACGACGTACCCCGCGGCAAACCCGCGCCGGATGTGTTTCTCGCGGCGGCAAGGGCTTTGGGCGCGGAGCCTGCCGCCTGCATGGTGCTTGAGGATTCGGCCGCAGGCGTGGAGGCAGGAAAGCGCGCGGGCATGAAAACCGTGATGGTGCCGGATCTGCACGCGCCGGACGAAACCGACAAAAACGGGCTGTTTGCGCTGGTCCCCTCCCTGTTTGAGGTCATCCCCCTGCTGGAAAAGGGCGAGCAATGGTAACGCTGCTGCTGGTCATCATCTACATCGCCTTCATCGGCCTGGGGCTTCCCGATTCGCTCCTGGGCGCGGCGTGGCCGGCTGCGCACATCGACCTGGGCGTGGCAACCTCCGCCGCGGGGTCGGTCAACGTCGTTGCCGCGGTGGGCACGATCGCCTCAAGCCTGCTTGCAGAGCGGTTCATCCGCCGCTTCGGCACGGCGGCCGTTACGGCGGCGAGCGTGTTGATGACCGCCCTCGCCCTGATGGGGATGGGCTTCGTGCAGCATTTTTGGGTGGTGCTGCTGCTTGCCGTTCCCCTCGGTTTCGGCGCGGGCACGGTGGACTCCGCGCTCAACAACTTTGTGGCGCTTCACTACAAGGCGCGGCATATGAACTGGCTGCACTGTTTCTGGGGCATCGGCGCGACGGCGGGGCCGATGGTGATGGCGCTGTACCTCGCAAAAAACAACTGGCACGGCGCGTACCGCGCGGTATCGCTGACGCTTTTGTGCATCGCGGTCATTCTGGCCGCCTCCTTTCCGCTGTGGCGCACATTCTCCGCCCCTGCAGGTCAGTCGGGCAACGGTCAACCGGTTCCCAAACGGATTTTAATCCGGCTTCCCGGCGTTTGGTCGGCTTGCCTCGCCTTTTTCGTTTATTGCGGCGCGGAGTTCGCCGTGGGTCTGTGGGCGAGCAGCTATTTCGTTTCCGTCAAGGGCATCGCGGCAGACACGGCGGCAAGCTGGGCGGCGATGTTCTATCTGGGCATCACCGGCGGTCGGTTCCTCTCGGGCTTCGCCGCGATGAAGCTGTCGGATCAAACGCTCATCCGCATCGGGCTGGGGCTGATCCTCGCCGGTACGGCATGGCTGATGCTGCCGTTCTCCGGCGCGTCGCAGGCGGTCGCGCTCGGCCTCATCGGCTTAGGCTGCGCGCCGGTCTTTCCCTCCATGCTCGACCAAACGCCCAAGCTTTTCGGCGAGGCGTATTCTCAAGGGCTGATGGGTTTGCAGTTCGCCGCCGCATACGCGGGCGGCACGCTGCTCTGCCCGCTGTTCGGCTGGCTGTCGCCCGTGATCGGGCTTGGCATGTGGCCGGTCTATCTGCTGGCGCTGTTCGCGGTGCTGGCGTTTGCCACGGAGTATACGCAGCGCAGGGCAATCGCTGCGGGAGCATGAATTCGTATTGGAAAATGAATGCGGGAGATGCTATCATCTATCTATGAAAAAGATGCTGCCTGATCTCAAATACGCGCTGCTCGCGCTGGGCGTTGCATGCATCCTCACGGGCGTTTTCCGTGAGGAATACCGCGTGGTGCTCAAAAAAGCGGTCATGATCTGCCTCGAGTGCATCGGCATCGGGTGACGGCATGAACAAGATTTGGACTTTTGTTAAAAACAGAACCGTCATCCAAGCGGCCTGGACGCTCGTCACCAACTCGCAGCTGGCGAACTTTTTTAAGGGGACGATCTATCAGGGCAAGCTCAAATCCGTTTGCGTGCCGGGACTGAACTGCTATTCCTGTCCGGGGGCGACGGGCGCCTGCCCCATCGGCGCGCTGCAGGCGCAGCTTGGCGGATGGAAGCACGGCTTTGCCTTCTACACGGCGGGACTGCTGCTGTTTTTCGGGGCGGTTTTCGGCAGACTCGTGTGCGGCTTCCTCTGCCCGTTCGGCTTCGTGCAGGACCTGCTTAACCGCGCGCGCACGAAAAAAATCCATGTGCGGCAGAAAACCGACAAGGCGCTGCGCTATGTGAAATACGGCATCCTCGCGGTGTTCGTGATTTTGCTGCCGATTTTCCTCGTGGATCAGTACGGGCTGAGCACGCCGTGGTTCTGCAAGCTCATCTGCCCGGCCGGCACGCTGGAGGGCGGCATCCCGCTGGTGCTGGGCAACCCGGCGCTGCGGGACGCCATCGGCTGGCTGTTCAGCTGGAAGGTGCTGGTGCTCGCTGCCCTCATCGCGCTTTCTTTGTTTCTCTCGCGCCCCTTCTGCAAATACCTCTGTCCGCTCGGCGCAATCTACTCGCTGTTTAACCGGGTGAGCTTTTATAAAATGCGGCTTGACGAAAACAAATGCACCCATTGCGGCGCGTGTACCAGAAAGTGCCCCATGAACATCGACGTGACGAACGATATCGACGGGCCGGAATGCATCCGCTGCAACGAATGCAAACATGTATGCCCGCACGGAGCCATCTCTGCCGGCTTCTCGGCGGGAACAACGCAACAGGAGGCGAACAAGCATGCTTAAAATCCCATCGACCCAAAAGGTGGATAAACTTTGGCGCGAAAACGCGCCCGCGGCGCGCTGCAAAAGCGGGGACACCGTGGTTTTTGAAACCATGGACTGCTACGACGGCGCGGTTTCCCGCGCGGGAATCCGCACATACGACAAAGCGCGTTTTCTCGCGAACCCCGCGACAGGCCCGCTGTTTGTGGAAGGCGCGCTGCCGGGCGACGCGCTCAAGGTGGAGATCCTTTCCATCGAAACACGCCCCTGGGGCGCGATGGGAACCTATTTCGGGGAAGGCGCGTTCCTCAACTACGAAGGCGCGTACACGATGCACGTTTTCGAGTTTGCGGACGGAACAATCGACTTTTTCGGAAAGAAGCTCGCGCTTGAGCCGATGATCGGCGTGATCGGCGTAGCGCCCGAGGGGGAAGCGATTGCGACCGTGACGCCCGGCGCACACGGCGGCAACATGGACTGCTCGCGCATCGTGGCGGGTTCCGTGATTTACTTCCCCGTTGCCTGCGAAGGGGCGCTCTTGGGCATGGGCGACCTCCATGCGCTCATGGGGGACGGAGAGGTGTTCGGCTACGGCCTTGAAACCGCCGGCCTTGTGACGGTGCGCGTGAGCGCGGTCAAGGGGTTGAAGCTCGCGTGTCCGCTGCTCGTCGAGGGCGGCAGGGCGATGGCGCTCACCTCCGCCGCGACGCTCGGCGAGGCGACGGACCTTGCGGTGCAGGCGATGTACGACCTGCTCGTCGCCCACGGTATGGAGCGCGTGCAGGCGGGACTTCTCCTGTCCCTCGCCTGCGACGTTGCCGTGTGCCAGATCGTCGACCCGCTGCTGACGGTGCGCGCGATGATTCCGCAGGCATTTTTGCCGGTGGAAAAATGGTAAAGGGATCGGGCGGCGATGCCCGATTGATCATTGATAATGGACAAACATGCGGGGGATGCGCGGGCGGCCACATGGGGCCGCCCCTACGTCCGCGTCGATCACGAGAGCGGGCCGATACAGGATCGGCCCCTACATTGCGCAAATGGACAAACATGCGGGGGATCCGCGGGCGGCCACATGGGGCCGCCCCTACATTGCCTTTGAGGCACACAAAAAAGGAGGAGCGTTCGCCCCTCCTTTTTTTACCGCGTCAGCTGCGCGTTGTGTAGCTTGCACATAGGCTTTCGTCGCACGCATTGCCTGTGTTGCAGTTCGGCGACGGCTCAACGTCGATTTTAGAAAGCGAACAACCGCTTCCCTCGTGGTTATAACGACAGCTGGTCACACGGCAGCCAATGGTCTGGGCGCCTGCTTTGGTTCCGGACATATCGCATCCTCCTTTTCATTGACTGCGCTTAGTTTGCCCGCACGGGCGCTTGCTATGCGCGGATTAAAACGATTTGCCGGAAAGCCATATGCCAATATCTGCCGCCAATTCCATATTTTCCGTTTCAAGAGTGCGCAGGCGTGCCGCGAGCGCGCCGCCTTCTAGCCGCGCGCCGATGAGCGCGGGCGCAATGCGCGCGATGAACGCCTCGTCCATCGCATCCGAATAGGCGGCCGCACGGCGGACCGCGCCCGCCTCCACATCGAGGAACAGCTCGATCGAACCCCACGGGAAGCGCGTTTCGAGGGAAAGGTCAAACTGCGGCGTCGCGCCCAGCCGCCACTCCCACGAGGCGTTCCTTTCATACAGCTTTGCGATTTTTGCCTGATCGAGATCGGCGACCGCACGCGTTTCACATGCCCCGTAACAGCTGCAAAACGCCTCGCTCACAGCCCGGCGCACAGCCGAAACCGTGATGTGCGCGCCGTAATCCGCAAGGTTTTGAACCCTTGCGCGCACGCTTTCCACACCCTTGGCGCGGAGTTTTTCGGGGGAGGGCGCAAGGTAGCGCGCGAGCTTGTCCATCTCCACGCAAACGAGCAGCGTGCCGTGCTGCATGGCGGAGGTTTTGGTGAAGCGGAACGCATTGCCGGAAAACTTCGTTCCCTCCTCCGTGACGAGGTCGTTGCGTCCCGTGAACCGCGCAGGCACGCCCAGCGCGCGCACCGCGTCGAGGATCACGCCCGTTTGCCGCGCGAGGTCGTAGCGCTCCCGCTCGCATACGAAGGTAAAATTGAGGTTGCCCAAATCATGGTAAACCGCCCCGCCGCCGGTCGTGCGCCGCGCAAGCTTTCCCCCCTCCTCCTCGAGCAGGGAAGCGCGGCATTCGCGCCATGCGTTCTGGTTGCGGCCGATCACCACCGTGTTCGCGTTCTGCCAAAGGTACAGCGTCATGCCCGCGCCCGGCTCATCGAACATCGCTTCCTCCGCGGCGAGGTTGCGCCACGGATCATAAGAATCGCCTTCAAACAATCTGTTCATACAGGCATCGTACCATCCCGCGGCAAGGTGCGCAATAAAAAAGCGCGCACCGCTTGACAACCCGTTTTTTCTGCGTATAATACAGTGTATGGATTGTATACATGTATACAATGATACAGTAATACAAGGATACAACGGGAGGGCGATACGATGAACAACCTCATGTACGACGCTGACGACAGCATGCTGCGGGCAAACGGAACCGCCGCGCCGAAAAGCGCGGACGAGGCCAATCTGTTTCCCGACATTTTTCCGTATGACGAGGTGCCGCGGGTCACGTTTGGCGCGAACGTCGTGCCCGTGCATGTGCCGGAGGATATTTTTATCACCGACACCACGTTCCGGGACGGACAGCAGTCCCGCGCGCCGTTCACCGCGCAGCAGGTGCTCGCCCTTTTCGATCTGCTGCACGAGCTGGGCGGCCCCAAGGGCGTTGTGCGCCAGAGCGAGTTTTTCGTATACACCCCGCAGGACCGCGCCGCGCTGGACGCCTGCCGCGCGCGGGGCTATCGTTTTCCCGAGATCACGACGTGGATACGCGCCGCGAAGGAGGACTTTGACATCGTTCGCCAGCTGGACGTGCCGGAAACGGGCATCCTCGTTTCCTGCTCGGATTACCACATCTTCCACAAAATGCACCTGACGCGCGCGCAGGCGCTGGAAAAATACACCGCCGTCGTCAAGATGGCGCTGGAGAAAGGCATCCGTCCGCGCTGCCACTTCGAGGATATCACCCGTGCGGACATCGCGGGCTTCGTCATCCCCTTCGCAAGGGAGCTGATGCGTCTCGGGCGGGAGGCGAACATCCCCGTGAAGGTACGCTGCTGCGACACGCTGGGTCTGGGCGTGCCGTATTCCGGAGCGGCTTTGCCGCGCAGCGTACCCGGCATTTTGCACGCGCTCCGCCACGAGGCGGGCGTTCCGTCCGCCATGCTCGAATGGCACGGACACAACGATTTTCACAAGGGCGTCGTCAACGCGTCCACGGCGTGGCTGTACGGCGCGGCATCCGTCAACTGCACGATGCTGGGCATCGGCGAGCGGGCGGGCAACGTGCCGCTCGAGGCGATGGTGATGGAATACTGCTCCCTGCGCGGAAGGACGGACGGGATGCACATCCCGACCGTTACAAAGATCGCCGACTATTTCAAGGGCGAGCTTGCCTATACCGTTCCGCCGCAGACCCCGTTCGTGGGGGACGCGTTCTGCACCACGCGCGCGGGCATCCATGCGGACGGCCTGCTCAAGGATGAGCGGATCTATTCCATCTTCGATACGAAGGCGCTGCTCGGCCGCGCAAACAACGTGCTTGTCGACGCGCACAGCGGCGCCGCGGGCGTCGCCTACTGGATCAACGCCCATTTCAACCTGACGCTCGACAAAAAGTCCGATGTCGTCCAGCGCGTAAAGGAGTCCGTGGACGCGATGTACATGACCGGACGCACCACCGTGATGGGCGAAGATGAACTCGCGCGCCTCACAAAGGCCGCGCTTGCGGCGGAACGGCAGGCTGGATAGGGCAATTGAGAATTGACAATTGACAATTGACAAGAACGACCGCTGCGGCGGAAATGTAGGGGCGGCCCAATGTGGCCGCCCTTTCCGTTGGGCGGCGATGAAAAACCGACCGCCGCGGCGGAAATGCAGGGGCGGCCCAATGTGGCCGCCCTTTCCGTTGGGCGGCGATATCGGCGATGATCCGCCTGAAGGCGCCCCTCCGCCTGTTTTCGCGCACAAGATTCTTCTACCAATTATTCATGGTATGCGGTAAAATAAAGATGCACCGATGCGGACAGCCTTTACCGCCGCGCGCTTGGGAGGGCAAATGAAACCATACCTTGACGACAACGAGCTGTATCTTTTCAACACGGGTAAAAATGCCTATGCCTACCGCACCCTCGGCTGCCATCGTGTTATGATGCCCGACGGATACGAAGCTTACCGCTTTGCCGTCTGGGCGCCGGACGCGCGCGCGGTCAGCGTTGTGGGTTCCTTCAACGGCTGGAATCCGCGCGCGGATGGGATGAAACCCTGCGGCACGACCGGCATATGGCAGGCGCACATCGGCATCGCCCACCACGGCGACCTGTATAAATACGCAATTATGACAAAAAAGGGCGAGCTGATCTTTAAAGCTGACCCTTACGCGTTCTACAGCCAGCTTCGCCCGGAAACCGCGTCCGTCATATGGGATACGGAATCTTTCCGCTGGACGGACGACGCGCACATGCGCAAGCGTCCGCGGCCCGACCGTCCCGCGCAGGAAGCGCCGATGAGCGTTTACGAAGTTCATCTCGGCTCGTGGAAGGCCGGCCTCAACTACGAACAGCTCGCCGCCGAGCTTGTGGATTACGTTGCCGACATGGGCTATACGCACGTTGAGCTGATGCCGGTGTGCGAGTATCCGCTCGACGACAGCTGGGGCTACCAGGTGACCGGCTATTATTCCATCACCGCGCGCTACGGCACGCCGGATCAGTTTAAAATCCTCGTCAACGCGCTGCACCGCGCGGGCATCGGCGTGCTGCTCGACTGGGTACCCGCCCACTTTACGCGGGATGCGCACGGTCTGCGCCGGTTCGACGGCAGCGCGCTGTATGAGCACCCCGACCCGCGCCGCGGCGAGCAGCCCGATTGGGGCACGATGCTCTTCAATTTCGAGCGCAGCGAGGTGCGCAGTTTTCTCATTTCCAACGCGATCTATTTTCTCAAAGAGTATCATATAGACGGCCTGCGCGTGGACGCGGTGAGCTGCATGCTTTACCTCGACTACGGCAAGCAGGATGAGGAGTGGGTTCCCAACCGCTACGGCGGCAATGAGAACCTCGCCGCCATCGAATTTTTCCGCGAGCTTGCCCATGCCGTTGGCCGCGAATGCCCCGGCACGCTTCTGATTGCCGAGGAAAGCACGGCCTTTCCGCTCGTAACCGCACCGCCGGAGGACGGCGGTCTCGGCTTTCACTTCAAATGGAACATGGGCTGGATGAACGACACGCTCGCCTTTTTTAAGCTGGATAGCTTTTTTCGCAGGTTCAATCACGACAAGCTGACTTTTTCGATGTGCTACGCGTTTTCGGAAAACTACATGCTGCCTTTTTCGCACGACGAGGTCGTGCATATGAAAAATTCCCTCATCGGGCGTATGCCCGGCACCTATGATGAGATGTTCGCCCAGCTTCGCCTGCTGTACATGTACCAGTACGCGCATCCGGGCAAAAAGCTGCTGTTCATGGGGGGCGAGTTCGGTCAGTTTTCCGAATGGAACTTCCGCCGTTCGCTCGACTGGATGATTTTGGATTTTCCGCAGCACGCGGCGCTGCGCGAGTTTGTCAAAGCGCTCAACGTCTTTTACCGGAATGAGCCTGCGCTCTATGAGCGGGACGACGGCTGGGATGGCTTCGAGTGGCGCAGCGTGGAAGATTCCGCCCACAGCGTACTCGCTTTCTGCCGCAGGGACGCATCGGGAAAGGAACTTTTGTGCATCTATAATTTTACCCCCGTGCCGCACGACCTGTATCCGGTGCGGCTGCCCTACCGCGCAAAGCTGCGCCGCGCGATGTCCAGCGTGGAGGGCGCGGAAAAACCCGCCGTCGTGCGGGAGGTTCCCTCCGGCGGCTGCACCGCGTTCATCCCGCTGAAGGCTTACGAGGCGGCCTGGTACACCATCGATATGCTTCCCTGAACCCCTAACCAAAATAAGGAGGTTGAGCGATGATAAAGAAAAAAATGATCGCCATGCTGCTCGCCGGCGGTCAGGGTTCGCGGCTCGGCGTGCTGACAAACCGCACGGCAAAACCCGCCGTGCCGTTTGGCGGAAAGTACAGGATCATCGATTTTCCGCTTTCCAACTGCGTGAACTCCGACATCGATACGGTGGGCGTGCTCACGCAGTACGAGCCGCTTGAGCTCAACGGCTACCTCGGCAACGGCAGCGCCTGGGATCTCGACCGCAACACCGGCGGCGTATACGTGCTGCCGCCTTACGTCAAGGGCAGCCGCGGCGAATGGTACTCCGGCACGGCCAACGCCATCTTCCAGAACCTCGCCTTCATCGAGCGCTATTCCCCCGAATATGTGCTGGTGCTTTCCGGCGACCACATCTACAAGATGGATTATGCGGCGATGCTGCGCCACCACATCGAAAAACAGGCGGATGCGACCATCGCGGTGCTGGAAGTTCCCCTTGAGGAAGCGCACCGTTTCGGCATCATGGAGACCGACGCGGAGGGCATCATCACCGATTTTAAGGAAAAACCCAATCAGCCAATCAGCAACAAGGCTTCGATGGGCATTTATATCTTTACGACGGACGTGCTCCGAAAGCACCTTATGGAGGACAACGCGAACGAGGCGTCCACGCACGACTTCGGCAAGGATGTCATCCCGCGGCTGCTTTCCGAGGGGCTGCGCCTTTCCGCCTACCCCTTCCGCGGCTACTGGAAGGACGTGGGAACGGTGAAAAGCCTGTGGGAAGCGAACATGGATTTGATCGGCGACAAGGCGCGCCTTGACCTGAACGACCGCGAATGGCGCATCTTCAGCCGCAGCCCCATCATGCCTGCGCATTACATCGGCCCCGCGGCTTCGGCAAAAAGCTCCATCGTGAGCGAAGGGTGCGAGATCGACGGCCAAGTAGAGAACAGCGTGCTCTTTACGGGCGTGCGGGTCGGACCGGGGGCGGTCGTGAAGGATTCCGTCCTGATGCCCGGCGCGCGCATCGGCGCGAACGCCGTGGTTCACAAAGCGATTTTGGGGGAGGATGCCCTCGTCGGCGCGGGCGCCGTCATCGGCACGGCGCCTTGCCCGGAGGATGCGCCTTACGACACGACGCTGACCGGTGACATCACGCTGATTGCCAGCTATACGAGCATCGCGCCCTTCGCGCGCGTACCGGCGGGCATGATCATCAACAACGACTATACCGGGGAGGAGGACGCCGAAAATGACGGATAACGCCTTTGGCCTCATCTATACGGGGGAAGCGAACCTGCAGCTGCGCGAACTCACTTATTCGCGCTCCGTCGCGGCGGTTCCCTTCGCGGGACGCTACCGCTGCATCGACTTTATCCTGAGCAACCTCGTCAACACGGGCATTTTGAACGTGGGCGTCATCGCGCAGAAAAACTACCATTCGCTGATGGATCACCTCGGCTCCGGCAAGGAATGGGATCTGCACCGCAAGCGGGACGGACTTTTTATCCTGCCGCCCTTCGTTACGCGCGAAAACACGGGCATCTACAACGGAACGGTGGACGCCATCCGCTCCGTGATGGGGTATGTGAGGCGAAGCCAGCAGCGCTACGTCGTGCTGACCGGCAGCCACATCATCTACAACACCACCTATACGGATATGATCGCGCGCCACATCAAAACGGGCGCGGACATCACCATCATGTACAACGACGTCACCACCTTCGACCCGGCCGACCAGTTTGACGACCTGCGCCTCACCCTCGACGAAAAAGGCCGCGTGTACGATTTGCAGATCGACCCCTACCGCCCTCTCACGCCGAGCCAGAGCTGCGACGTGTTTGTGATGGAAAAGACGCTGCTCGAGTACCTCATCGAGGAAGCGGCGGCGCACGCGCTGACGGATTTCGTGCGCGACATATTGGTCAAAAACGTTTCCACCCTCAAGCTTTTCGGCTATCGGTACGAGGGATACGTCGCGCGCATGAACTCGCTTTCCAGCTACTTTTCGCACAATATGGCGGTGCTTGACCGGGGCGTGCGCAGCGACCTGTTCCATCCGCAGCACCCCATCTATACCAAAGTCAAGGACGAAGCCCCCGCCACCTACGGGCCGGACGCGCGCGTTTCGAACTCCCTCGTGGCGGACGGCTGCATCGTGGAGGGCAGCATCGAGAACTGCGTGCTCTTCCGCGGCGTGCATGTGGGCGCGGGCAGCGTGCTTCGGGACTGCATCATCATGCAGGCGAGCGACGTGCGGGAAAACTGCTCCCTCGACCATGTGATCCTCGACAAGGGCGTGACCGTGCGCGCGGGCAGAAAGCTCGCCGGGTACGACAGCTTCCCCGTGATTATCCGGAAAGGCAGCATCATATGACAACGGTAAAACAGACCAAACAAAAGATCCTGTTTGCCGCCTCCGAATGCACGCCGTTCGTGAAAACAGGCGGGCTTGCGGATGTCGTGGGCGCGCTTCCGCAGGCGCTTGCGGCGGACGGTTACGATGTGCGCGTGGTTCTGCCCTGCTACAAGCAGATCCGCCGCGCCTACAACGACCGATTGACCCACGAATGCGACTTTACGATACAGCTTGGCTGGCGCAATCAGTTTTGCGGGATTGAGTCGCTCAAGCGGGACGGCGTGACCTATTATCTGGTCGACAACGAATTTTATTTCGCAAGGGACTATATCTACGGCGTGTTCAACTGCGACGAGGCGGAGCGCTTCGGTTTCTTCTCAAAGGCGGTGCTGGAGATGATGGCGCGGCTGGATTACTTTCCGGACATCCTGCACCTCAACGACTGGCAAACGGGCATGAGCGCCGCGCTGCTTAAAACGCAATATGCCGCCGACCCCCGCTATGCGGCGGTGAAGACGCTGTTCACCATCCACAACATGCGCTTTCAGGGCGTGTTTGACCGCGGCTTCACGGACGAACTGCTTTCGCTCGGCGCAATCGCCTTTGACGCCAACGCGCTGGAATACTGCGGCAACGTCAGCTATATGAAGGGCGGCCTCGCCTTTGCCGACGCGATTAACACCGTCAGCCCCACCTACGCGGCGGAAATCCAAACCTCGTTCTTCGGCGAAACGCTGGACGGGCTGCTCCGCACGCGTTCCCGACAGTTATTTGGCATCCTCAACGGCATCGATACGAAGGACTATAACCCCGCAACGGACAAAGCCCTGCCCGCGAACTACTCCGACGGGGATATGACGGGCAAGCTTTTGTGCAAGGCGGCGCTGCAAAAGGAACTGGGGCTGGCGGATGACCCGAAGGCGCCGCTGCTTGCCATCGTTTCCCGCCTGACGGGGCAAAAAGGTCTCGACCTCGTGGAGCGCGTGCTGTTCGAGATGATGGACATGGGCGTTCAGCTTGCGGTGCTCGGCACGGGCGAAGCGCATTACGAAGGGTTTTTCGACTGGGTGCAGAAGCGCTTCCCGGGGCGTGCCGCAGCGCGCATCGAATACAACGAGCCGCTCGCCCGCCGCTTCTATGCGGGCGCGGACCTGTTCCTCATGCCCTCGCTCTTCGAGCCCTGCGGCCTCGCGCAGATGATCGCCATGCGCTACGGAACCATCCCCGTCGTGCGCGAAACGGGCGGCCTGAAGGACAGCGTCAAACCCTACGACAAGCATGAGCATACCGGCACCGGCTTCAGCTTTGCGAATTACAACGCGCATGAGCTTTTATACACCGTGCAGAACGCAGCGGAGCTGTACCGCGGCAACCCCGAGCTGTGGGCGCGCCTCGTGCGCCGCGCGATGGCGGAAAATTTTGCCTGGACGCAGCGCGCAAAAGACTACGAAAAACTGTATGCCGACATAACGGAATCGTGATTGGCTGTTCACCGTTCACCATTATCTATCCTTTATAAGCGGAGATTCTATGAACTATATCATGGCACTGGACGCGGGCACGACCAGCAACCGCGCGATGCTCTTTGATGTTGAGGGGCGCGTTGTCAGCTCCGCGCAAAACGAGTTTACGCAGATCTACCCCAAGCCGGGCTGGGTCGAACACGACGCCATGGAGATTTGGGCGACGCAGATGGGTGCTGCGAGCGAGGCGCTGGCGCGCGTAGGCGCGAAAGCGGAGGACATCGCCGCCATCGGCATCACCAACCAGCGCGAAACGACCGTCGTCTGGGACAGGGCAACGGGCGTACCCGTATGCAACGCCATCGTGTGGCAGTGCCGGCGCACCGCGCCCATCTGCGACGCGCTCAGGGCCAAGGGCTTATCCGAGCCGATCCGCGCGAAAACGGGGCTGATCATCGACGCGTACTTTTCCGCCACGAAGCTCAAGTGGATCCTGGACGCGATACCCGGTCTGCGGGCGCGCGCACAGCGCGGAGAAGTGCTGTTCGGCACGGTGGACACATGGCTCATCTGGAAACTGACCGGCGGACGCGCGCATGTGACGGATTACTCCAACGCTTCGCGCACGATGCTTTTTAACATCCGCGCGCTCGACTGGGATGCGGATATCCTGCGCGAGCTTGACATTCCCCGGGAAATGCTGCCTGAGGTGGTTCCCTCCAGCGCGTGTTATGCGCAAACCGACCCCGCCCTTTTCGGAAAAGCCATCCCGATCTGCGGCGCGGCGGGCGACCAGCAGGCGGCGCTGTTCGGGCAGCGGTGCTTTGCGCCGGGCGAAGCCAAGAACACTTACGGCACGGGTTGTTTTTTGCTGATGAACACGGGTGAAAAGCCCGTCATGAGCGCAAACGGGCTGCTGACCACCATCGCATGGGGGTATGGCGGAACGGTGGAATACGCGCTGGAAGGCTCCGTATTCGTCGCGGGCGCCGCCATACAGTGGCTGCGGGACGAGGTGCGCCTCATCACCTCTGCCGGAGAAAGCGAAAAGATCGCCCGCGAGGTTGCGGACACCAACGGCTGTTACGTTGTGCCGGCGTTCGTGGGTCTCGGCGCGCCCTACTGGGACGCTTACGCGCGCGGATCGATTTTGGGCATCACGCGCGGCGTGAACCGCGCCCATATCGTGCGCGCGACGCTGGAATCCCTCGCCTACCAGACGAACGACGTGCTGCGCGCCATGGAAGAAGACTCCGGCATCCGTCTATCCGCCCTCCGGGCGGACGGCGGCGCGAGCGCCAACGATTTTTTGATGGCCTTCCAATCGGATATCATCAACGCGCCCGTACTTCGCCCGCAGTGCGTGGAAACCACGGCCCTGGGCGCGGCTTACCTC
>CAZJYV010000011.1:0-3104 GCA_964550295.1 uncultured Clostridium sp.
GATTCCTGCGAGCGCACCGCTCGCCGTGCTTTCAATATAGCCTTCCACACCCGTGATCTGCCCCGCGAAATACAGTCCTTTTTTATCGACAACTTGATAAAAGCTGTCGATCTTGCCCGGGGAATTGATAAATGTGTTGCGATGCATGACGCCGTAGCGAACGAATTCGGCGTTTTCCAGCCCGGGGATCATGCCAAACACGCGCTTCTGCTCGCCAAAAAGCAGGTTCGTCTGGAAGCCGACAATATTATAAAGCGTCCCCTCTGCGTTGTCCCGCCGGAGTTGCACCACCGCATAGGAGCGTTTTCCGTTGCGCGGATCTTCAAGTCCCACAGGCTTGAGCGGTCCGAACGCAAGCGTTTGCACGCCGCGTTTCGCCATAACTTCGACCGGCATGCATCCCTCAAATACTTTTGGCGTTTCAAATGTCTGCAAGGGCGCGGTCGGTGCGGCAACAAGCTCCCGCACGAAAGCGAAGTATTCCTCCTCGTTCATTGGACAGTTGAGATAATCGCTGCCGCGCCCATAGCGTGAGCCTTCAAACACCCTCTCCATATTCAGGGAATCTTTTGTCACGACAGGCGCAGCCGCATCGTAGAAATGCAAACATTCACCGAAGAAGCCCTCGATAGACGCAAGCAGTTTGCCATCAGTCAGCGGCCCGCTCGCAATTACACAGGGTGGTTCCGGCAGCCTTTCGATCTCTTCCTCAATGACCCGGATGTTCGGATGGCTGCGGATACGCTCCGTTACCAGCCGCGCAAAGCCCTCCCGGTCGACGGCGAGCGTACCGCCCGCGGGCAGGCGTGTTTCATCCGCGCAGGTCATAATGAACGAGCCGATACGCCTCAACTCTTCTTTGAGCAGTCCGGCGCCATTCTCAAGCCGGTCGCTGCGCAGGGAGTTGGAGCATACCAGCTCGGCAAAGTCATCCGTTTTATGCGCGGGAGAATGTTTGCCCGGCCGCATTTCACATAATAAAACGCGTATACCGCGCTCAGCAAGCTGATACGCGGCTTCGCATCCCGCAAGACCGGCGCCAACAACGCACGCTTCGGGTTTATTCTTGCTGCTGATCATCCTGATTCGCCTTTTTGCTCTGCCGGTTGACATAACCGCAGTCCTTATTCGTGCACATCGTGTATGCGCCGCGCTGACCCATCTTATACACCATCATGCCGCTGCACCTGGGACATGCTTCCGCCGCAGGTCGATCCCACGACACGAAGTCACATTCCGGATATTTTTCGCATCCGTAGAAGGGCTTGCCGCGCTTGGATTTTCTCTTAATCAACGCTGCGCCGCATTTGGGACAGGGTACATCGAGCTTTTCAACGAGCGCCTTGGTGTTGCGGCACTCCGGAAAGTTCGGGCATGCGAGGAACTTCCCAAAACGACCCATTTTGTATACCATCATTGCGCCGCACTTATCGCACACCACATCCGAAACCTCGTCCGGAACTTTGAATTTTTCGATTGTTTCGCTCGCCTTTTCCACACTTATTGCGAACGGACCGTAAAACTCACGGATTACGCCGGACCATTCCTGTTCCCCCTCCTTGATGAGGTCGAGCTTGCTTTCCATATCCGCCGTAAACTTGATATCGATGATATCCTTGAAGTTATCCTTCATAATCTGAGTCACGATGAAGCCCAGATCGGTTGGGATGAGTTGTTTTTTTTCTCTCTTGACATAGCCGCGCTCTAGAATGGTTGAAATCGTCGGCGCATAGGTGCTTGGGCGGCCAATTCCTCTCTCCTCGAGCGTTCTCACGAGGGTTGCCTCGGTGTAACGCGGCGGGGGCTGTGTAAAGCGCTGTTCCCTCTCTACGCCCTGCTGGGCAAGGGTATCGGCGGTTTTCAGTTCGGGGAGCGTTACGTCCTTTTCCTGCTCTTCATCGTGGCTTTCGATATAGATTGCGGTATAGCCGTCGAACAGTGTACGGACGCCGTTGGCGCGGAACGTGCAGCCATTGCAGTCGAATACAACCGTATTTGTCTCGTATATAGCTTCAGCCATTTGGCTGGCCATAAAGCGCTCATAAATCAGCTTATACAACTTAAACTGCTGCGGTGAAAGGGATGCTTTCACCATCGCAGGAGTTATTTCGGGATTCGCCGGTCGAACAGCTTCGTGCGCATCCTGCGCGCCCTTGCGGCCTTTATAGACGTTTGGTTTGGCAGGCACATATTTTTCGCCGTACTTTTCTTTGATCTGCTCAAGAGCCGCCTGCTGCGCCTCATCTGCTATGCGTACGGAATCCGTACGCATGTATGTGATCAAACCGGTCACACCGCTGCCCTGAATCTCGACGCCCTCGTAGAGTTGCTGGGCGATGAGCATCGTGAGCTTCGTATTGAAGCCAAGTTTCCTCGACGCCTCCTGCTGAAGGCTGCTCGTGGTGAAAGGTGCCGGAGCATGGCGACTTTTCTGCGCAATTTTCACATCCGCAACCGTAAAATCGCGATCCTTGATGCGCGAAAGAACCTCGTCCGCTTCAGCTCCGTTATGAATTTCGGTTTTTTTATCTCCGATTCCGTAAAATTTTGCCTCGATTGGCTTTTTGACGCCTTTGCCGCGCAGCAGAACGGAGATGATCCAGTATTCCTCCGCAATGAAGTCCGTGATTTCCTGCTCGCGGTCGCAGATGATGCGCGTTGAGACGCTCTGCACGCGTCCAGCAGAAAGGCCTTTGCGAACCTTCGCCCAAAGAATAGGGCTGATCTTGTAACCTACCAGCCTGTCAAGCACGCGCCGCGCCTGCTGGGCGTCTACGAGATCCATATCGATCGCGCGCGCCGCCTTGACGGATTTTTTAACCGTATTCGCTGTAATCTCATTGAAAACAATGCGGCATTGCGAGGCGGGATCTAGCTTGAGGATGTTCGCGAGATGCCAGGAAATCGCCTCCCCCTCCATATCAGGGTCTGTCGCGAGATAGATTTTAGACGCGCCTTTCGCTTCCTTGCGGATTTTGGTCAGGATTTTCCCGCGTCCATGGATCGTGATGTATTTCAAGGCGTAATCGTTATTTACATCCACACCGATCTGGGATTTGGGCAAATCCCGCACATGCCCCTGCGAAGCCTCCACCTTGAATCCT
>CAZJYV010000011.1:3114-22926 GCA_964550295.1 uncultured Clostridium sp.
CGCTTCCTTGCGGATGCGCTCAAGCACATCTCCCCTACCGCGAAGGGTGATGTATTTGGGTTCAAAGCCATGCTCAACATCCACGCCGAGCTGGCTTTTGGGTAAATCCCGCACATGACCGTTGGAGGCCACCACCTTATATTTGCTGCCGAGAAATTTGCCGATCGTTTTCGCCTTGGCGGGCGACTCAACGATGACGAGCATTTCCGCCATTGTATTACCTCCGAATGCGACTTTCTTTACACACCAACGCCCTTACAGGCTGAAAAGCCTTCCGGGCGATTGCTTAATTATTCCCGAAAATTCCAGTGATGTCAAGGTTGAATTTAGGAGCGCCGCGGAAAAGCCGGTCAGTTCGCACAACTCGTCGAAGTTCCGTTCGCTGGCGGCAAGCAGTCGGCAGATCAGCTCCTCTTCATAAGACAGGGCGGCGGTATCCAAGCTTGGTCTCTCCTCCCTGCGCTTGACGATGCCGTACTCCTCGAGAATATCCGCGCAAGTTTGAACGATTTTTCCCATGCCGCAGCGGATTAACCCGTTCGTTCCTGCGCTTTTGGGGTCCGTAATCCTGCCGGGTACAGCGAACACGTCCCGTCCTTGTTCGAGTGCACAGTCCGCCGTGATCAGCGCACCGCTTTTCTCCCCTGCTTCCACCACAACCACGCCGCGCGACAGACCGCTGATGATGCGATTCCGCATCGGAAAATGCATCGCCTTGGGTTCTGTTCCGGGCATATATTCCGAAAGTACCGCTCCGCGCTCCACAATTTTTTGATAAACAGCACGATTCGATTCCGGATAGATCACGTCAGGCCCGCTGCCCAGCACCGCTATCGTCGGATACGCGCTGTTTTCCGCTTCCATCGCGCCTTCGGCGCAGATGCAGTCTATCCCATAAGCGAGTCCGCTCACGATACAAACGCCATTCTCCGCTAGCTCGCGGGACAGCTCCTTGGCAACCCGTTTTCCGTACTCCGAGGGTTCCCTTGTACCCACCATCGCTATGGGAAGCCTTAATTGAGGATATAGTGTGCCTTTATAATATAGTACTGCGGGCGGGTCATAAATTTCCTTCAAAAGTTCCGGGTATTCGCGGGAAGCGAGCGTCGCAACGCAAACATCAAGCTCATCGAGTCGCGCGATGCATCGGTCGATATAACGCTCGTTCGCGCGCTTTTGCATCAGTTCGGCTGCGTCGTTTTTCATGTATTCGCGCATCTCGCCCTTCGCGGCAGCCGTAAAAATCATCTTGGGATCGTTTTCATAAGCATCAAGCAGCTTCTTTGAGCGCGCCGCACCGGGTCCATTGGCGACGCCAAGCCAGAAAATATATCGTTCTCTTTCTGTCAGCTTCATTTGAGCGCTCCCCAGTATTTACTTTCAAGGCTCCGATATTGAATCGCCTCCGCCACATGCGCGGGCAGGATATTTACGCTGCCGTCCAAATCAGCGATCGTCCGTGACACCTTCAGGATGCGGGTATAGGCGCGGGCGCTGAGCTTGAGCGAAGCAAACGCTTTTTTCAAGAGCGCTTCCGCTTCCGGTTCCAAAACACAGTAGACGCCGGTCATCCGATTGGTCAGCTGTGCGTTGAACAGTACGCCCTCATCTTGATACCTTTGCGCCTGAAGTTTTCTTGCAGCATTTACTCGTGCGCGGATAACTTGGGAAGTTTCTCCCGTTGATCTGCCCGCGATATCCGCATAACCGACCTCGCTCATCTCCACATGGATATCGATCCGATCCAGCATCGGCCCGCTGATCTTGCTGCGGTATCGGAGGATCTGCTGCGCGGTGCAACGGCACGGCGTGATGCGCGAACCGAAGTTTCCGCATGGGCAGGGATTCATTGCGGCAACCAGCATGAAATCCGCTGGATATGTCGAGCGCGCTGCCGCGCGCGTAATGGTGACAAAGCCATCCTCCAGCGGTTGGCGCAAAGCTTCCAGCACATCTTTTCGGAATTCCGGAAACTCGTCGAGAAACAGCACACCGTAATGCGCAAGGCTGATTTCTCCCGGCAGCGCCTTCTGCCCGCCGCCGATGAGCGACACGCCTGAAGCCGAATGGTGCGGCGCGCGAAAGGGCCGTTCGGATATCATGCCATCCTTGCCTTTGAGCGCGCCTGTTACGGAATGAATCTGGGTAATTGCGAGCGCTTCCTCAAAGGTCAGCTCCGGCAGGATGGACGGGATGCTTCTTGCAAGCATGGTTTTGCCGGAACCGGGCGTTCCGACAAGCAGCAGATTGTGTCCGCCCGCAACGGCAATCTCCGCCGCGCGCTTCGCGCCCTGCTGTCCCTTGATATCAGAAAAGTCGGACGAATAGGCGACGTTCGCGTGGTCCCACTTGCGCGTTGGATAGATATCGAGCGGCATACCACCCTTGAGCATGACAACGAGCGAACGCAGGTTATTCGCGGGGATAATCCGAACCCCGTCGATATATGATGCCTCGGCGGCGTTTTCCTCCGGAAGAACAGCCGAGGAAACGCGCGCGTTGTATGCGCCGATCACCATAGGAAGGATGCCTGCCACAGGCCGCACGCTTCCGTCGAGCGCGAGCTCGCCTAAAAATAGATATCCATCGGTTTGCGCAGGTTCAATCTGGCTTGTTGCCGCGAGGATGCCGATGGCAATCGGTAGGTCGTAAACAGAGCCTTCCTTTCGCTGGTCCGCCGGCGCGAGATTAACGGTTACACGTCCGGTCGGATACGAAAAGCCGGAATTGCGGATTGCGGAATGCACGCGCTCTTTGGATTCCCGCACGGCTGCATCCGGCAGACCGACCATTTCAAACGCAGGAAAACTGCCGGACGAGTCGACCTCTACGGTTACGAGGAAACCCTCGAGTCCTGTGAGACCATAACTCGTAATGCGCGAAAGCATAGGCGCTACCTCCGATTCTGTTATTCCTTGTTTTCTCCCTGTTGACGATCCGGTATTTGCGTTTTAAGGTCCGGAATATCCGCGTTCTGATCCGGGGCATCGCCCGTTAACTCCGGATTGCTTTTATTGAAGACGAAAAGCTTGTTTCCCGCGAAGTTCACAACAGCCGAAAAGAAAGAGGCCGCAACCTTATTGATCAACTCATAGGAGATATGCAGTACATCCTTGCACAGCGCCAGAACACCCACGGACACGCCGTAGGAAACGAGGTTTACGACGATGAACAGGATGAATTCCCGCGCGGTTCGGCGCTTCTCCTTCCTGAATGTCCAGACCGTGTTCCAGATATAGCTGTTGATGATCCCGGTCGTGTAGGAGCAGGTTTGGGCGAGTATGTAATTGAACCCCGCAATGTTTGTAAGCAGAAAGTACACGACAAAGTCCACAGCGGTGTTCGATATGCCCACAATATTGAACTTAATGAACTGCCAGAAGGCCGTTTTTACTTCTTTATTCATTTTAACCCATTATCTTCTTTCGTCAATATGCAAGGGTAAGCGTCAATAGCCCATGAACGTCCAGCTAGGCAGCCACTCGAGCAGCTTCACATACGCACGGGGGACGATCATGCCGGAAATCACCGGGTAAAAAACGATAAACAGAGCTATCGCAACGCCCATCCAGATCCATTTCACCTTGCCCCACGCGGCGTCGCGTTCCTCCTGCTTTTGAAGAAGGTAAGACGTGATCAGGATGATAAACGGTACGCTCGCAAAGTAATGGTAAATGAACGTGCAGCGCGTGACGAGTACCCATGGGACGAATTCCGCGAGCAACGCCACGAACAGAACGAACCATGTCGCGTTCGGAACAACCTTGCCGCGGATGAGCTTGATGAGCGCCATAGCGGAGCCGATGCAGCACACCCACCATACGGCGGGGTTGCCCATCGCGGAAATCGTGCCGATGCTGCCTTCCGCGACATCATAATTGACATAATACCACATCGGCCGGATGATGAGGGGCCATTGCCACCAGGGGGACTGGTACGGGTGCGTCGCCTCAAGTGTGCTGTGGTAATTGTACATAAATTTCTGCACGCCCCAGATGCCTTCAAGATCATAGCGGGTTTCGCTCAGCACATACGGTATATATGAAAGAAGGTAGATGCCCAAAGGTATGATCAGGAAGAATACCACGCACCACAGAACCGATACGACCGCGTTTCTGGCAAACGGCTTGACGGCATCGCGAAGGGTTTCATCCTCGCCCTCGCTCATGCGGCGGTATTCGGAATATCGCTTCGCCAGCGACATAAAGAACAACACCGCAAGGCCGCCGCCCGCATATATGCAAATCCACTTGCTCGCAGCGCCAAGCCCAAAGAACAGTCCAGAAAGTGCAAGAGGTTTGAGCGTCTTCTTCAGGCCATCCGAATAGAAGTTCATCTCATAGTACTGATACATATAGTAGAACATCAGCATGATGAAAAATACGCCGTAAACGTCGATCGTCGCGATGCGTGTCTGCGTAAAATGCATGAAATCAAAGGCAAACAGCACTGACACAAGCAGCGCATATTCGCTTTTTTTAAAGATGCGCTTACCAAAAGCATACAGAATAGGCACCATGCCAATGCCGAACAGCGTGCCGACGATGCGCCAGCCGAGCGGATTCATGCCGAATACGGCAATGCCCAGCATGATGAACACCTTGCCCAGGGGCGGATGCGAGTTCTCGTACGGTTTGAGACCGTTCAGATGCTCGTATGCGGTGCGCGCATGGTATAGCTCATCGAAATACATGCCGAACAGATGGGAGCTTTGTGCAGGCACTTGATCCGGTTCGTCGACAAGCGCTTGCGCGCCTTCGGAGATCGTCACCGGAATAATATTGCCTTCGTCATCAAAGAGGGCGATCTCAAAGAACCACACCTCCCCTTTGGTCACCCGGAGCGTCAACGATCCATAGGTGATATCCCCACCGATGCTTGCCCAGCGGAACATATCCCCGTTTTCTTCGGTGTAGGTAACAGGCGTATTGTCCCCCGCAGTGATCTCGATCGTGCCCGTATACAGGCCGCCATACACGCGGATGTCCTTGATGTGGGTTTCGCTTTCGAGCATAATGGTGACCGTATCGCCGTAAGAACCCGTCCAGTAGGTTTGCGGAGCGACGGTCGTGCCGAGGTTCACCAACGCAATCACGCCGTAAACGAGCGTCAACGCAAGAACGAACAGTTTGTCCTTTTTCGTATAATGCAGCTTCGAATCGACGGGTTCCGGCAGCCCCTGCGCCTCTTCCCGAACGCGTTTGTGTTCGGCGAACGCGGGATGCTTGATTTTTCGGAAAACGATATCCGCGCTGGCGTAAGTCAGATATGCGAATGCGCCGATGTTGAGCAGGGAACCCAGAGCGGTAAATATATCATAGACGGCGCCGCGTGCCGCCTGATGATCCACAATGACGAACGCGAGCATGGCGTTAAGCAGTGCCGAACAGGTTATCCACAGGAAGGCCGTAATCAGGCGTTTATCCTTATAATAAACAAATGCGACAAGGCACAGCAGCAGCGCGGGAAACAGATACCGTTCGTGCATGTACTGCCCCAGCGTAAAGAGCGCGGCAATCAGCCATGCTGCGCTGAGCATAAGCGCGTGACCTTCACGCTTTCTGCCGAATATATAGAGCACACACGCAAATACAACCGATGCGCATATCAGAATCGTACCCCACGTTCCGTAGGTAAGGCCAAGCAAAGATGCATCGATGGCCATCCAGTTGCCGCCAAGAAGCGCCATCAGGTTGAACGCCTCGATGCTGGCATACGGGTAGCTTGTCGCGGTGCCGAGCAGTTTCGACAAAAACCAGAACGGCTCCTGTCCGTTCCGGAACGGCAGGGACATAGCAAAAATCGCAGCGCAGGCACAAAGAACCGCGGCAACAGTTCTGATCAAATCCTTTACGACGCACTTATCCCTAATGCGGCAGAAGTATGCGACGGCAAGCAGCGGCCCGACCATCAACGCCTGCGGCTTGGTCATAACAGCTATGCCGTACACAAGACCCGCGAGTATGATCCGATCCTCGAGAAACAGCCAGAGAACGGCAAGGAGCAGCAAGGTTAACAGCTGGTCGATCTGCCCCCATCCACCCGAAATGAACGCCATGAGTGGATTGAAGGCAACAAAGGCCGCCAGCACGAGCGGAAGTTTGCCTGAGCGCGGTTCAACTGTTTCACGATTCTCGTTCACCCTGCGCGCGATGCGGTAGATGACATAGGCCGCGAGAAGATCGGCGAAGATGCCCGGCATTTTCGTCAGCAGCGCATAGCCTGCAGTGCCATACGTCATGCCAAAAGCGTTTGCGAGCTTACCGATGATAAACAGCACATACATGTAGCCCGGCGGATAATCCGCGAATATGCCCGAAGTATAGAAGCCGGGTATTCCGCTTTGCGCGAGGTTGTACGCCCATGCCATAAAGCAATTGATATCCGTCGGATGCCCGAAGAACAGCAGCGAGAGCAAACAGCGCAAAGCCAGCGCGCCGACAAGTATGATCGCCAGCCATGTGGAATCGTGTGTGCCGCTGCGGGTAAAGTCCGCAGTATTGTCCGTTTCGATCGATCGGCGGAACACGATAATCGAGGCGAGTGCAGATACAAGCAGCGCCAGCACCATATAGCCGATGCCCGGTATGTCGCCGTTTGTGTCGGCTGTGTCATCTTCACCCCCGACAGCAGCCGTTGAGAAATCAACAGCATCGCCCGAGAAGAAAGTGAGCTTTTCAGCCGTTACATCATCAAACCACGCACCGCCTTCACTGAGGGCGCCGTAGCCGCCGATGCGAACGCACACGATCAGTTCCGTCTGCCCTTTTGCGGTCTTGCCGACCAGTTCAAGGGTTGTCCATCCGTCGCTCGTACCATACACGCCTTCGCTCTTGGCAAGCGATCCGTTGACGGACAGGTTCGCCCCTGCTCCGCCGGAAACGCCTTCCGTTTTCACGCGGCATGTCAGTTTATAATACGAATTCGCTTTTACCTTTACCTTTTGGCAAAGCCTCGCGTCGTTGCCGCCGGAACCGCAAAAAAGATAAACGGCGTTGTCGCCGTCCGGCATGTCGACGCGGGCGAGACCGAGGGCTTCTTCTGCATACCATGCTTCATAATACCATTCCGCCGGTAGCCCGCCGTCGTCTGAAACTTCGTCAAACCCGCCGTTTTTCACAAGTGCCGTATCCGCAAGCGCGGCGGATGTGCATAGCAGAATCAGAAGCGCAAGCGCTAAGGAAAGCAATCTTTTCATGTCAGCCTCTGCAATCAAATGTGGTCAGCTATATACGATACCATATTTTTCCGTTTTTCTCATCTTGCTGCCAAATTATTAACAATTATGCCTGAAATGCGTTTTCGATATGCGTCACGAGGAGGGATGGCAGCTCGACCTCTACCACGTCAAAGCGAAGACGCGCCTCCAACAGGTCGTGATCGGCGGCATAAGCGGTGGCAGCTTTTATAAGGTTTGCCTGCTTTTGCCGCGTGACGGCTTCCCGTCCAAGGCCGAAGCGAATGCCGGAACGCGCTTTGACCTCAATAAACACCGTCGTTTCGTCATCCTGCATGATCAGGTCGATTTCACAGCGCTGGGCGCGGAAATTCTTTTCAAGCAGGAGATATCCTTTTTCCTGCAGGTACTTGAGCGCGGCGCGCTCCCCCTCGGCCCCTTTGGCACTTCTGTTCATCGAGAACCCTCCGTGATCCCTTTGATAAAGCTTTTCCTGTGCAGCGGGCAAGGCCCGTATTGGCGAATAGCAGCCATATGCTCCGCCGTGCCATACCCTTTGTTGCGCGCGAAACCGTAGTGCGGATATGCTTCATGCATCCCGATCATATATGCGTCGCGCTCTACTTTGGCGAGTACGGACGCTGCGGCAATGAGGTAAGACAGCGCATCGCCATGAACGATGGGATGCTGTGCGGCGCAGATATCAAGCCCTTCGAGCGCATCCACAAGCACGTCTGTGCAGTCCTTCCCCATATCCGCATAAGCAAGACAGAACGCCTTTTTTGTGGCATTGAGGATGTTGATCGCGTCGATTTCATCCTGCCAGACCCAGCCGAAACCGTATGCAACAGCAGACGCCTTTATCGCCGGATAAAGTTTTACTCTCCGGGCAGCGGAAAGCTTTTTGGAATCGTTGACATACGCGATGAGCGGTTCAGGAGGAAGTATGACGCACGCCGACACCACCGGTCCCGCGAGGGGTCCCCTGCCCACCTCATCCATGCCCGCAGGATAAACGCCGCGCGCCCAGAAGGCGCGCTCGAACAGCGTCATATCAAACAGCCGTTCCTGTTCCTTGGCATTGGTCATTCACGGACCCTCCGGCGCTTCAAGCGTAACCCGCGCAATTTTACCGGCTCGGAACTCGTCAAGAGCAATGCGCGCGGCGCGCTCGATATCGAGCTCGTTGCCTGACAGGCGGAATCCGCGGCTGACGCATACTGCCTCCAGAAGTTCGTGCGGGGACATGCCGACCTGAACCGCTTTATATCGCACCGCGAGATCGGCTGGGCAAATCGTATTCAAATCGGACAGCAAATCGCCTCCGAGCTGTTCTACATCCATAATATCATCGTTGATGGATCCGATATAGGCCAAGTGCTTCGCGCACATCGGGTCTTCGAGCTTGGGCCAGAGCAGACCGGGGGTATCCATCAATTCAAGGTAGGGCCCGATCTTCACCCATTGTTTCGCTTTAGTGATGCCTGGCTTATCGCCCACCTTGGCGCGGTTTTCGCCCGCAATGCGGTTGATAAAGGTCGACTTGCCTGCGTTTGGGATGCCGACTACCATCGCGCGCACGGTTTTTATGACGCCTTTTGCTCGCATTTTGGCGACTTTATCGGCAGCCGCGCGTTCGATTGCCTCAATTGCAGCCTTGCGTTTCTGTCCGCTCGTTGCGATGAAATCCATCGACGTGATGCCGCTTTTTTTATAGTGATCGACCCACGCCTTCGTCAGCGCAGGCGAAGCCAAGTCGCTTTTATTCAAAAGGACAACTCTCTTTTTTCCTGCGAGCAGCTCTTCAAAGTCCGGGTTGCGCGTTGCGCGCGGGGCGCGTGCATCCGCCACTTCCACCACAACATCTATGAGCGCAAGGCTCTCCTCGAGCATGCGCTTCGCCTTAGCCATATGGCCGGGATACCATTGAATCTGCATAGAATCACCATTTAAGCAAAGCCCCCGGAGGCCGAAACCGCGGGGGCTTTATCGTTTCGTTTTTTATTTCTCTTCGATGCGCTCGACGATCTTGGCTGCCTTGCCGGAGCGGGTGCGCAGGTAATAGAGTTTTGCTCTGCGAACCTGCCCGTGACGCACAACCTCGATACGGCCGATGCGGGGGCTGTTGTACGGGAAGGTCCTCTCTACGCCAATGCCGTAAGAGATGCGACGCACGGTAAAGGACTTGCGGATGGCGCCTCCCTGAACCTTGGTCACGATGCCTTCGTAGTTCTGAAGCCTTTCACGGCTGCCTTCGATAACCTTCACGAAGACGCGGACGGTGTCGCCGATCTCGAGTTTGGGAAGGTCTGTGCGAAGCTGTTCTTTTTCAAGTTCCCTGATGATGTCTGCCATTGTATTCTCCTTCCTCGCAGACGTTCTTATGAGCCTTCCGCTCACATTGGACCGCCCGCTGTCACGACCGCCATTATAACACAGCGGTTTTTGCATTGCAATATGTATTTTCCCTTATTTCGTCTGGTTTTTTAAGCTTTCAAGCAGAGCTGCATCCCGCTTGTCCGGAGCGATTCGCTCGATGAGCTCTGGTCTGCGCCGATAGGTCAGCCTCAGCGCCTCGTCCCGCCTGAAACGGGCGATATGCGCGTGGTTGCCGTTGAGAAGCACATCCGGCACATCCATGCCGCGAAAACACGCGGGCCTCGTATACTGCGGATACTCGAGCAGACCATCCGAAAAAGACTCGTCTGCGGCGGACTCCGCGCTTCCGAGCACCCCGGGTACGAAGCGGGATACGCAGTCGACGAGTACCATCGCTGCTAATTCCCCGCCCGTAAGCACATAATCCCCAATGGATATCTCCATATCCATCGCGCAAGCTACGCGCTCATCGATCCCCTCGTAATGCCCGCATAAAAGCAGCAGACGCTCTCGCGCGGCAAGGCTTTTGGCCAGTGCCGGCGTTAGAATCTGTCCCCGGGGAGACAATGTAATCCGGAGCGCTTCGTGGGCGGGATCAACCGCGTCCAGACAGGAATAGATCGGCTGCGCCATCATCACCATGCCCGCGCCGCCGCCGAAGGGATAATCGTCCGTATTGTGGTGTTTATTCTCGGAATACGCACGAATATCGTGCAGATTGAAATCCAGGAGATCGTTTTCAGCCGCACGGCCGAGCATGCTGGTTGAGAGTACCTCACCGAACATGTTTGGAAAAATCGTCAGGATATCAATCCGCATACAGTCCGACCTCCTCGAGAACCGCTTCGTCCAGCACGATGCTGCCGGCAACGGTGTCCACGGAAAGCAAAAGTTTTTTGAGCGCGGGGATCAAAAGCTTTTTTTCGCCTTCGATCACATACACGTCATTCGCCCCTGTTTCAAGCACGTCCGTCAACAAGCCAAGCGGTCTGCCTGCGCTGTCGCTAACGGCGCACCCAATCAGATCGCTGATGAAATACATTCCTTCCGGAAGCTTCACCGCATGCGCCCTATCCACGCAAAGGTATGTGCCGCGCAGTTTTTCCGCTTCCTCGCGAGAGGTACAGCAGGAAAGAGAAGCATAGATGCTTCCCTCTCCGACGCCCACATCGGATACCTTTACGGGAACATAGACGCCATTCTGCTCAAGATACGCGTCATCCAACATCCGGAAACGTTCCTGAATATCTGAGAGCGGCTGCATTTTAATCGCGCCGTGTACGCCATGCGGGCGGACGATCAGTCCGACCCGGAGGTATTCCGCCCTAGCCTTCATATTCAGATGATCTCAACGATATACTTTTTGTTTTCTTTGATGGACGCAGCCTTAACCACCGTACGGATGGCCTTTGCGATGCGCCCTTGCTTGCCGATCACCTTGCCCATATCCTCGGGCGCGACGGTCAGTTCGATAATCGTGGCTTTGTCGCCCTGCTTTTCCTCAACCTTGACCTGCTCGGGCTGATCCACGAGGTTCATTGCGATGAATTTAACAAGCTCACCCATGGTCTGCCTCGCCGACGGATCCGGGGTTACTGTATCGCGCCGCTCTTTTTGAGCAGGCCGCGTACGGTGTCGGTGGGCTGTGCGCCATTCTTGAGCCAGTACTGCGCCTTTTCGTTGTTCACTTTGATTTCGGCGGGATCCGTGAGGGGGTTGTAGTAGCCGAGCTCTTCAATAAAAGCGCCGTCGCGGGGCGCGCGGGAATCCGCCACGATGATGCGGTAGAACGGTGCCTTCTTGGCGCCCATCCTGCGAAGTCTGATCTTGACCATATTGGTTTTCCTCCTGATGCGTTAGCATTTCTTTTATCCGAAAACGGTAAAACCGCTGTCGTTCTATTCATCTTCCGAAGGGGAATCCCCTTCTTCCGCCTTTTTTGAAGCCCTTTTTGCCCATGCCTGCAAACTGCTTCATCATCTTGCGCCCTGCTTCATACTGGTTAAGCAGGCGGTTGACCTCCTGGATGCTCGTTCCGCTGCCTCGGGCGATGCGCTTCCTCCGGCTGGCGTTGAGGACATCGGGCCGCCTTCTTTCCTGCGGCGTCATCGAGCGGATGATCGCCTGCGTACGGGCAATCTGCTTTTCATCAATCTGCATAGCGCCAAGCTTAGAGGCGTCCATCCCAGGAAGCATGCCGAGGATATCCTGCATGGAGCCCATGTCCTTCATTTGCTCCATTTGGTTGAGGTAATCTTCCAAGGTAAAATCGTCTTTGCGCAGCTTGCTTTCAAGCTCGACGGCTTTTTTTTCATCAAATGCGCTCTGCGCCTTCTCGATGAGAGTGAGCACATCACCCATGCCGAGGATGCGGGAAGCCATTCTGTCCGGATGAAAGGGTTCGATATCCGTCAGCTTTTCGCCCGTTCCGCTGAACTTGATGGGTCTGCCCGTCACTGCCTTGACCGATAGCGCAGCTCCGCCGCGCGTATCACCGTCAAGCTTTGTGACGATCACGCCCGTAAGCCCCAGTTTTTCGTTGAAGGTTTTGGCGACGTTGACCGCATCCTGACCCGTCATGGCATCGATGGTCAGCAAAATCTCAGCCGGTCGCACCGCATCCCGTATCTTAGCGATTTCGTCCATCATATCCTCGTCGATATGAAGCCTGCCCGCCGTATCGATGATCACCAGATCGCACAGGCTTCGTCTGGCCTGCTCGATGGCGATCTTCGCGGTTTCCACAGGGTCTTTCTGCCCACGATCAAATACGGGTACGCCGACCCGTTCCCCCACGATCTTCAATTGGTCGATCGCAGCGGGGCGGTAGATATCGCAAGCAACGAGCATCGGGGATTTGTTATACTGCTTTTTGAGGTACCCTGCAAGCTTTCCTGCCATGGTCGTTTTGCCCGCGCCCTGCAAACCCGCGAGCAGCAGTACGGAAGGCGTCGCAGAGCCGAACTCGATTTTAGCGTTCTCGCCACCCATGAGCGAGGTCAATTCCTCGTTGACGATTTTCACGACCTGCTGACCGGGCGTGAGGCTTTCAAGAACCTCGCTTCCCACGGCGCGCTCCGTCACGGCGTTGATAAAGTCCTTCACGACGGAAAAGCTGACGTCCGCTTCAAGCAGTGCAAGCTTAACTTCGCGCATTGCCTCGCGCACATCCTTCTCGGACAGTTTGCCTCTGCCGGTCAGCTTCTTAAAAACGTTCTGCAGTTTTTGGGATAGGCTGTCAAATGCCATTTCCGCCCTCTATCCTTTCAAGCAGCTGCGCCAGTGTTTTTCGCCAATCTGCGGCCGTAGGGTCCGTATCTTGATCCATGAGCGCGCGGATGCTCCTTGTGATCTCCATATCGCGCTTCATGAAGCCGAGCTTGGTTTCGTACTCATTCAGCTGCGCTTCACCGCGCATCAGCGCGTCACGCACGGCCTGGCGCGATATGCCCTCGCGCTCCGCGATCTCGGCGAGAGAAAGATCCTCATCGTAGTGCATGAGCAGGAGCACGCGTTGCCGTTCTGTGAGCAGCGCGCCGTAACAATCGAGCAAAAGCCCTGTTTGGGTTCGTTTATCCATGATCCATGCGCTCCCGTGTAAAGGCCTTTTACTTTACACCTAAGCTATTATATGCCCCATTCAGGATTTGTCAAGCTTTTTATATACCAATGGATGTCGCGCTGTCCTCGCGAAGCCTCTTGATGCCCTGCTTAACACCTTCGATCACCGCGTTGAGGCTATTCGCCGCCGCCTCAGGGTTGCCCGGTACATTGATGATCAACGTCCTTCCGCGGATGCCCGCAACGGCACGTGACGTGATCCCTTCCGGCGAAAGTCCGGCAGCCGCTGCGCGCATCGCTTCCGGTATGCCCGGCGTAAGCTTATGACATACGGCAAGCGTGGCCTCAGGCGTTACGTCGCGCGGCGAAAAGTTCGTGCCGCCCGTTGTGACGACAAGCGCCGCGCCAAGTTTATCCGCCGCTTCGATCAGTGTTGCCCGGATCAGCGCCGCTTCATCGGGGGCAGAAAGCATTTCACCTAGCTCGTAGCCGTGCGCCTCGAGAATTTCCATGATGCGCCGACCGCTCTCGTCGGAGATTTTGCCTAAATATAGGCTGTCGCTGACGGTAACCACGATTGCTTTGTACATGGGATTCCTCCTTTAATTTTAAGCATGCCGCTTCTTATTTCATAGCATGCCGATGATCCGATCCAGTCATGCAGCTCATTAAACGAGCGCGGTTGCATACGCATCCGCGTCGAAAGGCTGCAGATCCTCGATGCCCTCTCCTACACCGACGAAACGCACGGGCAGACCCAGCTCCTGTTTGATGGCAACCGCCATGCCTCCCTTTGCCGTTCCGTCAAGCTTGGTCAGGATGACCCCTGTCAATCCCGTTGTTTCCATAAAGGCACGCGCCTGCGCGATGGCGTTCTGGCCAGTGGTGGCATCCAGCACGAGCAGCGCTTCTATGGGGATGCCGGGCAACTCTCGTTCCACCACGCGGCGGATTTTGGATAGCTCACTCATCAGATTCTTTTTATTATGCAGTCTGCCCGCGGTATCGCACAACAGCACGTCGCGTCCTTTTGCCTTAAACGATGCCGTTGCATCGAACACGACCGCAGCGGGATCCGCCCTCTCGTTATGTTTGACGATGGGTACATTCGCCCGTTCCGCCCAGATGGTAAGCTGCTCCGCCGCCGCCGCGCGGAAGGTATCGGCTGCCGCCATCATGGGTTTTCTGCCTAGGGAAACATAGTAATGGGCAAGCTTGCCGATCGATGTGGTTTTACCAACCCCGTTCACGCCAACAATCAGCAGCACAGCAGGTCCGTCTTCCGCGGCGAAGCCTTTCTCCGGACGCATGCGCGCGGAAAGCGTCTCGATCAGCTCAGCCTTGGCAGACGTGCGATCCCGGATGCGCTTTTCGTCGATGGCGCACCGCAGTTCCTCCACCAGATTAAGGGAAACATCCACACCCATATCAGCCACGATCATCGCTTCCTCAAGTTCGTCAAAAAAGGCGGCGCTGATGCGCTCATCCCCGGCGAACAAGCTAGCGAGCAAGCCGCCGCCGGTATTGCGTAACGTACTTTTCAGTTTGTCGAGAAACGATTTTTTTTCGTTCATGGTGCCTCCTTATGACGCGTTGAACCGTGCGCTGACGACCTTTGAAACGCCCTTCTCCTCCATAGCGACGCCGTAGAGCGTATTACATACTTCCATACTCCCCTTGCGGTGCGTGATGAGGATGAACTGGGTATCCTGCGAATAATGCTTCACATACTGCGCAACGGTGGTAACGTTCACCTCATCGAGGGAGGTTTCGATCTCATCAAGAATGCAGAATGCGGTCGGTTTGAGTTTGAGGATTGCAAAAAGCAGCGCAATCGCTGTAAGCGCCCGCTCGCCGCCTGAAAGAAGGGATAGCAATTGCAGTTTTTTCCCCGGCGGCTGAGCAATAATATCGATGTTGCAGTTAAGGATGTCGTTCTTGTCGGAAAGGACAAGTTCCGCACTGCCGCCTCCGAATAGCTCCGCGAAGGTTGCGGAAAAGTTCTCCTGAATCCTGGTAAACTGCCTGCGAAACTCGTTTTCCATGGTGGTGACGAGTTCATCGATGAGCTTTCTCAAATCAGCCTCGGCGGCTGTCAGATCGCCGTACTGCATACTCAGGGACTCGAAGCGCTCCTTAACGGATTGATAATCCTCGATTGCGCTCACGTTCACGTCGCCCAGCGCCTTGATGGCTTTCTTCAATTCATCAATACGCACGTGCGATGCAGTCACTGCAATCTGCCTGCGCCAGGTTTGTGCGTTTTCGTAGGTCAGCTCATAATCCTCCCAGATTTTATCCTGCATGGATTTGAGCTCCATTTCGGCGCGGCTCACGTTAAGCTCCGTCTGATGGCTTTTATCGCGCAGCCCAGACAGCTCGATTGTGGAAGTTTCCCTTCGCTCACGCAGCTCGTCAAGCGCTTTGAGGTGCCGCGCGCGATCCTCCTCCATGCTGTGCAGCCTGTCGGTCAGCGCGTCGACCTCCTTGCGTCCGGCGGCGATTGTGTTCTCGATCGCCCCCATATCGCGCGTCAGTTCATCGAACTGCGCCTTGCAGCCTTCCAGCGTCCGTTTTTCCGTATCCATTGTTTCGCGCGCGCGGGCGGATTCGCGCTTCAAGCGTTCAAGCTCTGCGCCTAACGCGGAAAGTTCTTTTCCGTTTGCCGCGGCGGATACGCGCATATCGGATACTTTCGACGAAAGCTTCGCGTATTCCTGCCTAAGTGCATAGAGCCTTTCCTGTGCAGCTTTGATATCCCCTTGGGTGATGGTATGCCCCTGTTCGATCTCGCTTCTGTCCCGTTCCGCGTTTTTGAACTGGCTGTCAATATTTTCGATATCGTCGCGTATGCGGCCGATCTCCGCTTCCGCCTGCAGAAGCTCCTCCGCAGCCGCATCCACGTATTTTTTAATGATATCCAGCTTCTCGTTATGCGTGGCGATCTCCACGTCCTTGGCATGGAGGGCTTCCGTACGTTTTGAAAGTTCCCCGTTCGCCTGCGTGAGCCTGATCTCAAGCTCCTCCGCTTCGCGTGAGAGTTTTTCCTGCTCCGCGGTCAAGGCGATGTTTCGCTTGCTGAGTTCGTCAATCTCGCGCTCCCGCCCGACAAGGCTGAATTCTCGCTTTTGCATGCTGCCGCCCGTCATGGAGCCGCCGGGGTTGATGATGTCGCCCTTGAGCGTTGCAATGCGGAAGTTCGACCGGGCCTTTTTATTAATTTCGATGCCCGCGGCCAAATCATTTACGATGACGGTCCTGCCGAGCAGATTTTCCATCACGCCGCGGTAGCGTTCATCGAAGCCGACAAGCTCGCTGGCAACGCCGATGAATCCGTTAACCCTGCACATCTCAAGCTCTTTAGTTTCAAGCAGCCGTGGGCGCATGGCCGAAATCGGCAAGAATGTCGCCCTGCCGTAATCCCGGCTGCGCAGATATTCGATAACGGCTTTCGCATCCTCCTCGGTGTTGGTTACGATGTTCTGCATCGCCGCGCCCAACGACAGTTCGATGGCTGTTTCATATTGCGCCGGCACGCGAATCAGCTCAGCCACGACGCCTTCCATGCGGCGCTTGAGCGAAACGTCGCGCTCGCAGTCGCGCAGTAAGTTGCGCACGCTCGCATAATACCCTTCATGCGCACGCTTCATTTCCTCCAGCACCTTCAAGCGGGAGCGCCCCGCTTCCGCTTGCTGCTCCGCATTGCGCACAGCCTCACGCGTTTCACGAAGCCTTTGGTTCATTTCATTCAAACGCGATATCGTGCTGTTTTTCTCTTTTTCAAAATCGGTGCGTTCAGCCTTGAGTTTCGCGCCCGCGGCCTGCGCAGCCTGGTACTCCCCGGCGAGTTTGCTGCATTTCTCTTCAACCGCCTTTTTCCCTTGCCCAATGGCGTCAATGCGCTGTACCATCGCCGCGCGCATCGTTTCGAAGCGGGATATCACAATCTTTGCGTCGGATAAGCGATTGAGTGCCGCGATCATGTCGCTTTTCCGCTGCTCAAGGGACGTCTCGCTCTCCTCGATCTGTCTTCCCATGTTCTCGAGAGCAGAGGTTTCCCCCGCCAGTTTTTCCTCATCTTCGTCGAATGCGCGCCGCTTTTCTCCCAGCAGGTTCACTTTCTCCAAAATATCACTGTTGAGCTTGTCCAGCACGGCGGAATTTTCGTCGATCGCAGTTTGCGCGCGCTCACGCGCACGGATAAGCCCCGCAAGCTTTTCCTGAAACACCTTTGATTCGCCCGCCTGCGTCTCAACCCCCGTTGTCATCGTGAGCAGCTCTGCCTGAACTTCACTGATGGAAACGTTCAGCGCGCGCTCGCGCTCCTCCTCGCCTGTGCATCCGCGTGCAAGCTCCGCGTCAAGGGCGCATAGTCTTTCGATATCACTGTTATAGATCGCCATATTGTCGGCGAGCGTTTTAAGTTTTTCGCTGAGTCTATCGTATTGATACAAAAATACGTTGATTTCGATTTCGCGCAGCTCGTCGCGGAACTTCAGAAATTCACGCGCAGCCTCGCTTTGCTCGCGCAATGGCTCGACCTGCTTGCCCAGCTCTTCGAGGATGTCGTTGAGGCGCTCAAGGTTGTTTCTGGTACTCTCCAGTTTGCGCTCGGCTTCCTCTTTGCGCACGCGGTACTTCATGACACCGGCGGCTTCCTCAAACGCACTGCGGCGGTCTGCAGACTTATTGGAGAGGATCTCCTCCACCCTGCCCTGCCCGATGATCGAATATCCTTCCGTACCCACGCCCGTGTCGCGGAACAGCTCCGAAATATCCTTTCTTCTGCAGGACTGGCGATTGATGAAATACTCGCTCTCACCGGAGCGGTACATTCTCCTTGAAATGCACACCTCGACATAGGCTGTGAGCAGTTCGCCGTCGGTATTGTCGAATATGAGAGATACCTCACAGAACGAAAGCGCTTTCTTTGCTTCCGTACCGTTAAAGATGATATCCTCCATCTTTGAGCCGCGCAGCGCCTTCGCGCTCTGCTCGCCGAGTACCCAGCGCACGGCATCCGCAATATTGCTCTTACCACTGCCGTTCGGACCGATGATCGCTGTGATACCGTTCTCAAACTGCAGCTCCGTTTTACGGGCAAACGATTTAAACCCGTACATTTCAAGCTTTAACAGTCTCAAATGAGCTATCCCTTCCCGTTCAGTCTATCAGCCCGTATTCGCTGAGGGCGGCTTTCGCGGCCTGCTGGCCGGCTTCCTGTTTTGTATGCCCTTCCCCAATGCCAGACGGAATACCCGCGACGGTCACCTCCATCGTGAACATCTTACTGTGATCGGGGCCGGAAGCGCTCAGCAAACGATATGCAATCGCACCCATATGCCGCTTTTGTACATGTTCCTGAAGCATGGTTTTATAATCCTTAAGCGCGCCGCCTTTTAAAGCCGCATCGACGCTGCCGTCGATAAAGCTTAATATAAAGCCGCGCGCGGTTTCCATGCCGCCGTCGATGTACAAAGCACCGATTAACGCCTCCAGTGCGTCGGATAAAATGGAGGGCTTATCCCGTCCTCCGGAATGGTCCTCCCCACGCCCGAGCAGCAGCGCTTCACCGAGTTCCAGCTCTTTTGCGATCTCAAAGAGCGCGCCTTCGCATACCGTCTGCGCGCGCAATCTCGTCATCGCCCCTTCGTCAAAAGCTGCGTAGCGGGCAAAGAGATATTCGCTCACGCACAGCTCAAGCACCGCGTCGCCTAGAAACTCCAGCCTTTCGTTATGCATCCTCGCGCGCCCATCGCCTTTTACATAGGAAGTATGGGTCATGGCGGTATCCAGCATCGCCATATCCCTGAAGTTGTAGTTCAGCTTCAGTTCAAGCGCGGCGAGGCATTTTCTCCGTTCAAATTCCACGTTGCCTCCATATACCAAAAGGAGCTGTCCGGAAACGCATAACCGGAAGAGCTGCGGCGACCCCTACTGATCGTTCGAAAAATGATTCCGAATAAAATAATAGGTAGGGGAACGCGCCGCGCATCCGCGCATTTCCTGACAGCTCTGCCGGCGTCCTTATCTCGTCATTTTTTAACGAACTTAACGATATCGCCAACCGTGCGAATACCCGGAAGATCATCATCCGGAATTTCTACGCCGTACTCCTGCTCGAGATCCATAATAAGCTCGACCACATCAAGAGAGTCGGCCTTGAGATCCTCGATCAGCTTGGATTCTATCGTAATATTCTCTGCCGGGATATCGAGCTGCTTTGCAATAACAGCCCTGACCTTTTCAAATTCCATTTCAACACCGCCTTTCAGATTACTATCAGTTTAGCCTTCGCTTCCATTTCTGTCAATCCTCCATATCGGGAAGCGCCGCGATGGCATCCGCAATCGCGCCGTTCACGCCGCTTTTGGCAAACGCTCTCGCCTGCATAATCGCTGAGCGGAAAGCTTTGTCGTCCGAACTTCCGTGCGCCTTAATCACGCACCCGTCTATGCCCAAAAGCGGGGCGCCGCCGACTTCTTTATAATCCATTCTCTTTTTAAGCCGCTTGAATGCGGGCTTCGCGAGGAGGGCGCCGAATGTTGAGCGTTTGTCCGCCTTAAGTTCAGACTTGAGCATGGAAAAGATCACATCGCTTAAACCTTCGGTGTACTTGAGCACTACGTTGCCCACAAACCCGTCGCAGACGAGCGCGTCGATTTCGCCGGAAAGGATGTCCCTCGCCTCACAGT